>JAJFLS010000504.1 GCA_021772595.1 Opitutales bacterium | reverse complement strand
AAAGGTGAAGAGACGCATTGTCAAAAAGCGGAAACCGATTCAAGACAGTACCGTTGGAGGTATCGAGTACCACCAATGCTCCAGCATCGATACCGTAAGCATGTTTCTCATCGAAGTGGGAAACAATATAGGCGACGGATTTGTTGGATTCGTAGCTCCACAGGGTTTCCCCCGCATTTTTCCCAGATGCCTGCGTCATGCTGTAACCGTACGGTGTTTCCGGCGGTTGATGTCCTCCACCGCGGGCGTGGAAAATGAAAGGGTTCTGATTTATGTATCCAATTCGTGGTGTGTTGTGAACAGAGGTGCCTGTCGCTTCACTCCATAAAGAGTCGCCGGTCTTTGCGTTGAAGCTACGTACGAAAGTCCATGGCCAGAGACTTGGGTCGGTGTTTCGTTGACCTGGCTCTGCCTTCATTTCTCGTCGCCGCGGGTCGCTAGAATCAAGCATCGTTACGTAAAGGAACTGGTCCTGAATGAGAATCGGTTCGCATTGTTTCGCGTTGTGACGTGTACGCGTTTCAAAGGATCGGCGCCATACTTCATTGCCTTGCATGTCGAAGCAGTTCATCCTCCCACCTGCATTAACGAACCAGACATGATCGCCATCGGTTATGGGAGTGGGGCTAGAATTGTCGGAAAAGAGCCCAGAATAGGGCATTTCTTTTCTGCCGGTCACCGGCGCGCTCCAAAGAATTTCGCCCGTTTTTGAATTCAGGCACAGGGCGACAATATCCGTTCCAACGGTATTTGCCAATGGAGTCCCGTCGGGAAGTGGCTGATTGATCGATAGAAACAGGCGATCTTCCCAGACCGCGATGCCGCTTTGACCTCCTTCTGGTAGCGTCGTTTTCCAGACGATGTTGGAGTTATTGCTGCCACTCCAAGAGGTCGGAACGGAAAGTTGTGTCGATGTTGCCCAAGTTCCATTCGGCCCGGAAGCCATCGGCCACTGATCGGCAGCATTGTCGATGGGCTGCTGAGCGTCCATGATATGTGCAAAAAAGAAAATGCAGTTAGCTAATAAGAAAAGACGGAGCATTTTTCGAGGCATGGAGGTTGTTCTTTCGGGGTTGTCGTTAAGTGGGCGTCGCTTGCGTCGACCCTACAATGGGCAAGTCGAAAGACTAGTCTACCCATTCCGCTTATTAACCGTATCCAGTGTTTACGGGAATCGCTCGGGCGTGTCTTTTGCGTTATATTGTTCGTTGCCCTACCTTTAAATCACCGGATCTATAAAATCAGTTGCCTGCGAAATTCCTGTGCTTGGCGCGGTCGCGCCGGTCGCCCATACTGTGATCCGGTCCGAACAGGGGTGAAACCCAATACACAGAGGCGATCGAGGAAGATGATATGACGCGTATAAGCATTTTGACAGCGATGGCTCTCGTTTTGTTGGGTTGCGGGCAAGTTGCCGACACTCATGGAGACCCTGTGTCGCTGGGGCAATCCGAGTCGCTCTCCGTGGGCGTGGCCAAAATCGAGATCACTCCGGAGGAGCCGATTCGGATGAGTGGGTACGGCAGTCGCAATGTGTTGTCCTCTGGCGTCGCCGCTCCGCTTTTCGCCAAGGCGCTCGCATTTGGCGATGATGATCGAGCAACTCTTTTGGTCACGGCAGATTTAGTCGGCGTTCCCGGATGGCTGACTCGCGAAGTGGCGGCGCGGCTTGGGATCCCGGCAGAACGTTTGGCGATCTGTGCCACGCATACGCACTCGGGACCGCAGCTGAGAGGATTGCTGGTTCCCATCTTCATGGAGGACATTCCAGGCGAGGAGATGGCGGCGATTGATCGGTATTCGGACGCACTTGTCGACAAAATCGAAAGCGTGTGCCGCGCTGCCTTGGCGAACCGGCGACCGAGTCGCTTGGAATGGGGCATAGGAGAAGTGGGTTTCGCTTCCAATCGCCGCGTTCTGGAAAATGGAAAGTGGACCGGCTTCGGCGTTCAAGCGGATGGCCCGGTTGATCATAGTTTGCCGGTCATGCGGATTGCGGACGATCAGGATCGGCTCAGCGCTTTGCTCGTCAACTACGCTTGTCACTGCACGACGCTGGGGGGAGATTTTCACGAGATTCACGGCGATTGGGCGGGAGAAGCGCAACGGCTGATCGAGGAGCGTCACCCGGGTGTCACAGCGTTGATCGCCATCGGTTGCGGAGCGGACGCGAATCCCAATCCGAGAGGATCGATGGAGTCGGTTTTGCAAAACGGGAAAACGCTCGCTGATGAAGTCGATCGAGTGATTGGGGCTCGGCTCAAGCGAATTCGTCAGGGGCCTTCGACGCGCGTGGACCGGATCGCTCTTCCACTCGATCCGCTTCCGTCCCGCGAATCGTGGGAGACTCTTGCGGCGTCTAGCGAGAAGACCGCATACTATGGAAAGCTGATTCTAGAACGGCTGAATCGTGGAGAATCTCTGCCGACCTCGATCGACTACCCGATCCAGACGTGGACCTTCGGAACGGATCTGGCGATGGTGTTTCTTCCGGGGGAAGTCGTCGTCGATTATTCGATCAAGCTCAAGGAGCTGTTCGATGCGGAGAAGATCTGGATCAATGCCTACGCCAATGAGGCGCCGTCCTACATCGCCTCGCGCCGCTTGTATTATGAAGGTGGGTACGAAGTGGATCGCTCCATGTATTACTATGATAAACCGACGCGTCTGGCGCCCGAGACCGAGGAGTTGGTGTTGGACGAAGTTTTGAAACAGCTTCCGTATCCGTTTTATTCGAAAAGGACTCTCGGCAGAATCCCTGCGCCGGTGCCAAAGGAGGAAGCGCTGTCCACGATCAGGGCGCATCCGGATGTGAAAGTGGAGCTAGCGGCGGCTGAGCCTTTGGTGATGGATCCGATAGACATCGCATGGGGACCGGACGGCCGGATGTGGGTGGTGGAGATGGCGGACTATCCGCTCGGCCTGGATGGAAACGGGCAGCCCGGTGGGCGTATCCGTTTTCTGGAGGACGAAGATGGCGATGGAATCTACGATCGCTCAACGCTTTTCATTGAAGCGCTTAATTTTCCCACATCCGTGCTTCCCTGGCGAGATGGAGTGTTGATAACCGCAGCTCCCGATATTCTGTTCGCCCGCGACACCGATGGCGATGGCAGGGCCGACGATGTTGAGTCGCTCTACACGGGCTTTCGGATAGGAAATCAGCAGCATCTCGTGAACGGCCTGCAATGGGGACTGGACGGTTGGATCTACTTGGCCAACGGCGACAGCGGAGGGATGATCCGTTCGACCTCTTCGGAAGAAATGATCAACATCAATGGCCGCGATTTGCGGATACACCCGGAGGACGGCGGAATCGAAGCGGTTCAGGGACGTTCTCAATTTGGGAGAAACCGGGATGGCTGGGGCAACTGGTTTGGGAACAGCAACTCTTGGCCGGGTTGGCACTATGCGCTCGACGATGGTTACTTGCGAAGAAATCCGCATGTCACTTACACAAATGGAATTCAGTACTTGCCCGAAGTCCCGCAGGCCGGACCGGTCTACCCTGTCAGCGCGACGCTTAGCCGCTACAACGACTACGAAAAGTCCAACCGATTTACGAGCGCCAGCGGATTCATGATCTATGAGGACGATGCTTTGGGAGAGGCGTTTGCAGGCAATTCATTTGTCGCTGAATCCGTCCACAATTTAGTTTCCCGCGGAATCGTGTATCCAAAAGGCGCGACATTCGCGAGTCGGCGCGCTTCAGATGAGACGGGTGCCGAATTTCTCGCGTCAACCGACAACTGGTTTCGTCCTACCGCGATCCGCAGCGGGCCGGATGGAACGTTGTATATAGTGGATATGTATCGGCTCGTTATCGAACACCCCGAATGGGTTCCACCGGACTGGCAGCGCAAACTCGACCTGCGCGAGGGACATGATAAAGGCCGTATCTTTCGTGTCTCCGGAAAAGAAGGATCGGCGACGAAGCCGCCTCGACTAGATGAGCTGTCTTCGGTCGAGCTGGTGCGCGCTTTCGATACTACGAACCGTTGGCAACGCGACCAGATTCATCAATTGCTCGTCTGGAAGCCTGCGCCTGAAGCCACGGAATCCTTGCGCGCAATCGTAAACAACGGGAAAGTTCCGCAAGCGCGCAGTCAGGCTTTATGGATACTTTCGCAACTGGATGCGCTTGATGAAATGACGTTGCTGGCGGGGCTCGATGATACGGTTGCGGGAGTTCGCCGACAGGCGGTCCGTCTGAGCGAGAGTCGTTTGGATGCGAATACCGAGTTGTTGGATCGAGTTCTGGCGTTGGCCAATGACAATGATCCGCAAGTAAGAATGCAAGTCGCCTATGCTCTCGGCGAATCGCGGTCGGACGAGGCGGGGCGGGCCTTGGCCAGAATGGCGTTGGCCGGGCGCGCTGATCCGTTGATGCTCGCGGCTGTCTTGAGTTCGGCCATTTCGCACCAAGAAATTCTGGCGGAGCTTTGTGGCCCAGAACTTCTGGATGCTGAATCTCGCTCTCTGCTTCGCGGGTTGTTGCAAACTTCGATCGGTAGCAAGAATCCAGACGTGTTGAATAGGATGATCACTCCGCTGCTGGATTCAAAGAAAAGTGTAGTGAGATTGGAGGCCTTTGCGGAGTTTAATCAGGTATTGGCGGATTCAGGCTCTTCGCTAGACAATCTGCATAAAGAGGCGAGCGAGCCATTGCGTTCAACGCTCGAGAAGGCGCGATCTCTGTTTTCGGAGGCACGGGAATTGGCGTTAGATACAGAGGCTTCCATCGCTTCGCGGAAAATCTCTCTTCGCGTTTTGGCGTTCGATACTCGGGGAGCGCGCGATACGGCATCGAGTGTCGCAGAGCTATTGAGTCCGAAATCGCCGACTGAGCTTCAGTTGTCGGCAGTAGACAGCATGGAGAATCTTCTTGGATCTGACTCTGCAGGAATTTTGTTGCGGGGATGGAATGGGTACGGACCTAGTCTGCGTCGCAAAATAATAAATACACTTTTGGCGAAACGCGAATCGACCATCCAGCTGTTGCGTGCGGCGGAGAATGATGCGGAGATAGTTTCAGCGTTCACCACGGTTCAAATCGCGATGATTACGCGCGACAGAGACGCGCGCGTTCACGCATTGGCCAGTAGAATTTTCGATAAAAACGTGACCTCGAACCGCGCGAAACTCGTGGAGGACTATCATCCCGCGCTTGACTTGAAGGGTGATCCTCAAACGGGAAAAAACCTGTATGTTGCCCTTTGTTCCGCGTGCCACAGATTTTGGGACATTGGATTTGATGTAGGACCTGATCTTGCGTCGCTTTCAATGAAGTCGCCTTTTACGATGCTTGAAGCGATATTGGATCCAAACCGGGCGGTCGAAGATAAGTATGCGCAGTACACTGCGACGAGTTTGGATGGGCGGACCGCCATTGGGATCTTGGCGGAGGAAAATGCGACGAGCTTAACTCTCGTCAACGCAGGCGGGCTGAAGCAGACGGTTTTGCGGCGGAATTTAAAAACGCTGGAGAGCGGCGCTTCTCTTATGCCCGAGGGCCTCGAAGCAGGGCTGAATCGCCAGCAGATGGCCGATTTGATCGCCTATATTGGGGCGACGGATGGAGCCTTGAAGATCCTGCCGGATCCGGATGGATCGGTTGGTCTCACGGCCAGCCGCGGAACTTCAAAGGGTCCTTCCGTCTACTACGATGCGGATAGCGAGATCTTCGAATGGGTAGCGGATACGGATACGCTTCAGTGGACGGTGCACGATTTGAAAGCGGGCTATTACGCTATTTTCTCCGATGCTGCATTGGCGGTGGAGTATGAAGGGCGACCGTTTACGCTTACTTTAAATGATACGTTCGTGACGGGCACTATATCAACGACTGGCGGCTTGGATCGGTTTCGCAAACGCAAGTTCGGAAACATTGAGATCGAATCGGATATAGCTGTGGCTAAATTTCAACTACGGCATCAGCTAGAAGGTCCGCAGCTCAGTTTGAAAGAGCTGCGATTGATCCCGGTGCCGACTTCTAGTAATTGAAGCGCATCCCTTATTCTTCCGAGCAAGACTAATTCCGCTAAACCGATCCCGAGCGTTCTCCTGTCCCCATTGCTGGGAGTGTGCGAGCCGGGAAATTCAGGCGAGCGAATTGTGTGCCAGAATGACGCTTACGCGGCGGGCCTTGTGGCTAATTGTGTTACAGCGGGATAGCAGGCAAATTGTCTAAGACGCTATATTGGAAGGACATAAGATCCATCTTAATGTGGCGCGTATTATGCGACTATTGGTTTGTTAAGTGAAACCTATATTCGGAGGAAATAATATTATGACACTTGTTAAACGTGATAACATGTTCAGCGATCCCTTTAGTGGAATGGATCGCTTTTTTAGCCGCGCACTGAGGGGAGACGACTTATTGTCTGGCTTTTTTTCGCCAGCAGAACGCTCGCTTGTTTCGCGCGGTTTTCGAGTAGATATCTTCGGTGACGACGATAACTACTACGTCGTGGCGGAGCTTCCCGGCATCAAGAAGGAAGACATTGAACTCAAGTTGGAGAATGCGGTTTTGTCGATCACGGCAAAGCGAGCGGTCAACGAGGACGAAGCGGAAAGCGACTACACCTTAACTCGGGCCATTACTGTGGGTGATGATGTGAAAGCTGACGGCGTGGCCGCTAAGCTAGCGAATGGTGTGCTCACCGTAACGCTTCCAAAGGCTGAGGAACGCAAACCGAAATCGATTAGCATCCAATAAACTGATATAGAAAAGGAATTTGAAATGAATGAAGAAATAACAAAAACGGACACCGGCGAACCAGCTGGGTCGAATGCGTATGTTAAGCCTAGGTACGAAGTGAAAACGCGTGAAGATGCTTATCATATCGATGTGTACATGCCGGGCGTTACGCGAAAAGACGCGAAGATCACGCTGGAGGGCGACGCCCTAACTATCGAAGCCAAGAGAGCGCCTCATGCGGTGGCCAGTTGGGAATCGCTTCATCGGGAAATCTCAGATAACGAATACAGACTGCATTTGCAGTTGAATATCGATATCGATCCTGAAGGAATCACCGCCCGCTCGACGAACGGGATTCTCACGGTCGTCTTGCCTGTTGCAACAAAGGCGGCCCAAAGGACGATTCCGATCAGCTAACGCGAGAAAAGCGCTCGCTGCAAGCCGCTGCCGGGGGATGTGATTCTCCCGGTTGCGGCAGTTCGTGGGGCGAGCAATTTTAGAAGGGGAATTTCGTGGCAGTTGAATTCAAGGATTACTACGCGACGCTTGGCGTATCCGAAAAAGCCTCTCAAGAGGAGATCAAGAAGGCTTTTCGCGACCTTGCCCGAAAGTATCATCCTGATTTGGCGAAGTCCGAAGACAAGGCTGCGTCCGAATCGAAATTCAAGGAAATCAACGAGGCTTACGAAGTTCTCAAGGATCCGGAAAAGCGGAAGAAATACGACCAGCTTGGTTCGGACTGGGACAAGTATGACGAAGAGTTCTTCAAGCGAGCCGATGCGGCTGGACCGCGCAGGTATGCGGCTTCTGCCGGAGGCTCGGGAGAGGGGTTCGAGTACCATTTCGGGGGCACGGGGTTCAGCGATTTCTTCGAGCAGTTTTTTGGCGGAATCGGTGTGGATCCTTTTGGCGGAGTCGCTGCGGATGTCCCGCCGGGATTCGGGCGTCGGAGCCGGTCGCATGCGCGTCCGGTTCGCGGGGCCGATGTAGAGGCGGAGATAATGGTGACATTGGAGGAGGGTTTCAATGGAGCCACTCGCAGGATTTCGCTGAGAAAGGTCGATGCGGCAGGCGGCGGCGCGACGACTCAAATGATCGACGTGAAGATCCCGCCGGGCGTGCGCGACGGCCAACGAATCCGGCTGGGCGGGCAAGGGCAGCCGTCACCAAATGATGGAGGCGCTGGAGATCTCTATTTGAAGACGCGCTTCGCCCAGCACCCCTATTTCACTGTGAAGGATGGCGACCTTCATTGCACGCTCGACTTGGCGCCTTGGGAATGCGCTTTGGGCGCGGTGGTGGATGTTCCCACCTTGCATGGCAAGGCACGCGTGACCGTGAAAGCTGGAACTCGAAGTGGGCAACAGTTGAGGTTGGCATCGCATGGTTTGCCGAAAGGAGACGGGCTTCGGGGAGATCTGTTGGCCAACGTGCGTATTCTGATACCAGATACGATATCCGATAGCGAACGAGAGTTGTGGGAGCAGCTTCGAGACTGTTCTGAGTTTAACCCGAGATCCTAGCAATTGAAACATGAGCTCCGACAATAATATAGTCCCAAAATGGCAAGCTCCTGGAGTTGCCAATGAAGTGTTCGACCACTCGACCGCTGCATCGATGGCTGGAATCTCGACGCGGGTTCTCTTGAAGTACTGGAAAATTGGGCTGATCCGGCCGATCGGAGACGTCGAGCGGTACGGGATCTACTTTGACCAGGAAGCTATTTACATGACGCGACAAGCCGAGCTAATGCGACAGGAGCTGAGTATCGATATGCGAGCGGCCTCGGTGATCGTGAAGCTTCGCCTAGAGGTTGAGATCCTTCAAGAGGAGCTACGATTCTGGAGGAAGTGACGGATGTTACGGGGAAGCGGAGCCGATCCCAAATATCATGACCCGCAGATTGTCCAGATGAGTGCATATCGGGAATCTGATTTTTGCCCACGGATCTCACGGATTACCAGGGATGGAAAATGGTAGGGCGGACTATCCTTAGTCAGCCGTTAAGGCTTGGATCGGCTCTTAGATGGTAGCGCGTGTGCTTGAGCTCTCCCGTTTTCGCGAGAGCTCCTTTTTTTGCGAGATCGGACAGGTCTCTTGTCGCTGTCGCTCGCGACGTTTTCGTAATGGAAATATAGTTCTCGGCGCTGAGCCCGCCTATGAATCCTGAAGGGCCTTCTTTGAAAAGCCGCGCGATGACTTTTGATTGGCGGGCATTCAACGGTTCGCCCAGGCGGTCATAGAATTTCGCCTTGGCGATGCTGAACTCGACAAGCCGTATGGTCGCTTGCTGGGCCTCCAGGACCGTATTGGCGAAGTAGATAAGCCAGTCGGTGATTTCGTTGTAGCGATTAACGCTTTGGAGGGCAGAGTAGTAGGCTTTCCGGTTGCTCTCTATCGTCTTAGCGAGAGCGATGAGCGTAGGCTGCTCCAGCTTCTCGGCCATCGCCTTTTCGGCAATGGCTCGCCCGATGCGCCCGTTTCCGTCGATAAACGGATGAACGGATACGAAATAGCTATGGGCGATCCCGGCGCGAGTTAGGGCGGGCAAACTCTCTTTGGAGTTTTGAAACCATATCATGAATACGTTCATCTCTCGCGGCACGATCGTTGAAGGGGGCGCCTCGAAATGAATCTTGGGATCGTAGATCGCCCCCGAGACAACCTGCATGGGATGCGGATTGTTTCGGTAACCCCCGATTTCCTTCAGGTCCGTTCTGCCTTGGAGGAGCATCCCATGCCATCTGAAGAGAGTCTCGTCGTTAAGGGGCGTATTGAAATCCTCATACAGATCGACCATCATCTCGGCGACGCCTTGCTCTGCTGGCGAAACCTTCTTTTGATCCGTTTGCAGCCCGAACTGCTTGCGGATGGAGGATTGCAAGCTATCCCGGTCGAGATATTCCCCCTCGATCTCCGAAGTCTTGAGAGCTTCATCGCTTATCAGGTCGATGGTTATGGATTGCCGTTGCTCGCCATCCAGGTGTTTGAATGCTCCAAGCAAGGTGCCGGATTTCAGCAGAAAGCGGTTTTCCAGTTCCTCTAATGACTTGTCGTCGTAGCTAAAGTTCGGCCAGTCTTCGCGTTCCCAGTTCCAGCTCATGAGTTATAAATCCTTGTTTTATAACTCATTAAAGCATAGGATAGTGAGCTATAGCAAGTGGTTTTATGGCTCATATGGATGTGCCCTTAATGAGGTTCTGTAGGGGACTCGAACCTCAGCTTCGGAAACTGCAAGTCTTTGATAAGCAAAGCACTTGCGATAGTGATGTTGGGCCATGCACACAAATAGACTCACAAGGTTTGGTCATCGATGATCCAAAATTGGCAAGTCTAGTCAGGGATTGGGCGAGGCTACTCAAGCATGTTAGACAGTCAATCGGAGTCCTTTCCAAAGGTTGGATCAAGTGATTTTTGATTTCGTAATCACTGATAGGTTGCGGGAGTCGAAATCGATAATTGAACAGGGCAACAACGAGTTACGTAGATTAATAGGTGCATTGTGTGGTATTTGACTGCACTGAGTTGCACCAATTATGGCAGGAAATATTGAGTGAGGGTAGGGGGGTATTGCCGCTACGTGAGGACGGGGGCGGAGATGGAATGAGAGCCTAACGCAAACGCACTCCTCGCCTTCTCGTTTCTGAGCATTCCAAGAGATTGAAGCAGGATTGGCAGCAATTGGTACAGTACGCGCGCGGAGTTAGACTGTGCCTGTCCGTTCAATGTGCTCAGCCTTCAGCCTGCCCCGCGAATCGAATCGGAACAATTGAATTTCCTATCAACAATACTCATTGATCTTCTGCCTATGTGGCTGAGGTAAGCAAGTAATTGAATATGATGCAGTTAAATAGTGGCACTAATATGTAAAAAAGCATACAACCTTAGGGTTAACTATTTTCTGAGTTTAGGGTTTTCCTACATCCGACGATTCTAAAGTTTCATATCAGGCGTTTGGACGCGCCTACACATCCTTTCAACGCCGATTTTCGGCGATCCCAATCGTCAAATCTCCTAATCAATGGCCATAACCAAATATCCTAAATCCAAGCTGGGGAGAGGGCCCCCAAGCACACGCATGAGGTGGGCACATGCACAACACCCACAGGCAGGTTATTTAACTTTATTGTTTACTTTGGCGCTGGTGATCTCGCCGGCCAAGGCCGTTGATTTTACGGAACTCAGCATGGATGAGCTGATGCGCGTCGAAATTAGCTCGGTCTCCCGGAAACTGGAGAGCCTGTTCGACGCTCCGGCTGCAGTTCATCTAATTACCAATGAAGATATTAAACGCTCGGGTGTGATCAAATTGACGGAAGCACTTAGAATGAGTCCGGGCATTCACGTAGGACGCATCGACGATAATAGTATTGCTGTCGCCTCACGGGGATTTAACGATGTGTCGTCAAACAAACTGCTCGTTATGACAGACGGAAGGTCGGTATACTCGCCTCTCTTCTCTGGTGTGCAATGGTCCGACCAACAAGTCATCATGGAAGATCTGGATCGGATCGAAGTGATACGCGGTCCCGGCGCGGCGCTGTGGGGCGCCAATGCGGTAAACGGGGTCATCAATATAAAGACCAAGAGCGCACGCGACACGGTTGGATCTTTTGCCAGTGTTTTGTATGGTGATTACACCGATTTGCAGATTGTCGCGCGTCAAGGCATGGACCTTGGCGATAATCATTTTCTCCGAGTATTTGCAAAGTACATCAAAGAAGCTCCTGCAAATCGGACCACACCCTTGCCATGGACGGAACCTGATACGGACCGGTACCTCGTTGGATTTCGTTACGACCGGGAAAGTGATGATCGCGGTACGCTAACCATCCAAGGTGACTATAGCGAGGCTAAGGGAGGATCATTGAATCAAACTTTCCTCCTTACTCCTCCCTACTTTTCCATTGCCCCTGGGACACAAGAAAGTGAGGACGCCTATCTGTTGGTGCGTTGGACACAAACGGCCTGGGATGATGGAGAATTCTCTATTCAAGGGTATGTGGACGACTATTCCCAGTTGAATCCGTTGTTCGGAGAAGACCGGTTGGTTGCGGATGTTGATGCACAGATTCGCAAAGCAATTAGTGAAAACAACGAAATAGTAGCCGGTGTCGGATTTCGTCACCTTGAAGATGAATTGACGGATAAGTGGTACACGTTCGAACCACTAAGCGACTCCCGAGCGCTCATCAGCGCGTTCCTACAGGACGAATACCGTACGAATTCTGACAAACTGCGTGTGACGATTGGGGCCAAGTTCGAACACAACGACTATACTGGGTGGGAGCTTCAACCCAATGTTCGTACTTTATACCAATTGAATGACGACCAGGTACTGTGGGCCTCATTGGCCAAGGCTGCTCGTACACCTTCTCGAGCTGAACGTTCCGCCCGAATTATCCAAGGAATTGTTCCTCCGAATCCGCTTTCTCCCGTACCGACCAAAATCGCGTTGCAGGCCTCGCCTGACTTTGACTCGGAGCAGCTTACCGCTTTTGAGATGGGCCACCGATTCTCTTCTGGTGAGTCCTTTTCCTTTGATACTGCGCTTTTCTATAACAGATATACAGATATTCGCAGTTTTGAACCTTCTGGGATGGAAACTCACCTAGATCCAGTTCCTCATGTAGATTTTATAAGTCACGCCAGAAACGGAGTTCAGGGTTCGACCTATGGTGCGGAATTTACGGCCAACATGCAGCCAGCTCCGAATGTTCGACTGCAAGGAACGGCTAGCTTTCTTGCATACAATTTGGAAAATGCTCACGGCAGCTTAGATACAGTTTCAATACCTGCCATCGAGGGAACCTCTCCCAAGACTCAACTAAGCCTTAGAGCTATGATCGATGTATCTGAAGACTGGATGTTAGACATTGTTACACACTATGCGAGTAGCCTGAAATCTCCTGGAATCGATTATTACACCGCCCTTGATCTACGGCTAGCCTGGACCCCAAGTCCGGGAATTGAATTATCAGTCGTTGGTCGGGATCTGCTCGAATCTGACCACGTTGAATTTGCCCCGTCTTTTCTCGGAGGGGATGTGGTACGAATTCCCCGTTCTTATTACGCCAGAATAAATTGGAAATTCTGAAACGAGTTTCATGATTTCACGACTTCAGCGACTTGCTCCTGCGCTTATTTTGGTCCTGTTATGCGGACCCGGCGCTGGGTCGACTTTTTCGGAAAGCGAAAAGGAAGATGCTGCTAATTTGGAGTATCAGGTAAAGGCGGGTTTTGTCTTTAACTTCCTAAAGTTTGTTTCGTGGCCAGACGATTCCATTCTGGCACCTAATAGTTGGAAAATTGGAGTGCTTGGTGATCGAAGCGTATTCAAGACCATGCGTGATACCTTGTCTGGTAAAACAATTGATGACCGGCCCGTAGAAGTCATTAAACTGAAGACCGATGAGGATGTCATTGGCTGCCATGTGATGTTTGTTATGGACGACTTCGACACTGAAACGTGGGCCAAGTTTGGTGAACTAAAACACACACCGATCCTGATCGTCGGTGAATCTAAGGATTTCGCAAAAAGGCACGGGATCATTGGGTTCGTTGAAAGGAAGGGAAGCATCAGACTGCAAATCAATCCAAGTCGCGCGAAAAACGCCAGTTTGGTCATTAGCGGTAAACTTGCTAGAATAGCAGAAGTGGTGAAGGACGCAAATTGAGTGGCGCTAAGAAAATTCGTAGATCGTTTCGGAATCTTTCGATCAATCGAAAGATGATTTTAATGGTGTCAGTGGTTGCCGCGGTCTGCTCAGTAGTAATTGGGAGCGCGCTCCTAGTATTTCAGATAGTGAACCTGCGTAATCAGTTTAAAAACCATGTTGTTTCGGTCTCTGAGGTTGCGGCGGATTTTGCATCAGCACCTGTGGCATTTGGTGACGAGCCTGGAGCCGTTGAGGTCCTTTCCGCTTTGAAGGCCAATGAGGATATTACGCTCGCACAGATCCGTTTACGTTCAGGTGAAGTATTTGCCCAATTCGGAGACGAGTCCTCTATCAAGACCGTCCTTACCCAAAATGACTACACCGGATTTGATGGTTGGACCTTGAATGTTGTACGAGGGATACTTGTGCCCAACCAATCGTATGTAT
>JAJFLS010000503.1 GCA_021772595.1 Opitutales bacterium | reverse complement strand
TGGTGGAGATTAGCTTCGTTGATTTCCTCGCCAGGGCCGTGGGCCCAGATCTCGTTCATGCGAGGGTGGAGTCCGAGGCCGTAGTAGAAAATGAGTTTGTAGCGTTGGGTGCGGAGCGCGTAGTGGGCGGGGATGTCGTGGTGGGCGCGGTGCATCCAGTAGCGGTAGTAGGTGGATTGCCGCCAATCGTCGGGAGTGTCGCCTGCGAGGTTCGCGCGGAAGGATCGGCCTTGCATGGCTTTGGGGACGTTCGCGCCGGCGTAGTCCAGGAGGGTGGGAGCGAAATCGACATTGTTGATGATGTCTTTGTTGATGCTGTTGGGCTCGATCTCGCTGGGGTAGCGGGCGATGAAGGGCATCCGCATGGATTCCTCGAAGGCCCAGCGTTTGTCGACATGGTCATGCTCGCCGAGCATAAGGCCTTGGTCGCCGGTGTAGATGATGAGGGTGTCGTCTTCGAGGCCTTGTTCTTTTAGATAGTCCAGGACGCGGCCCACGTTTTCGTCGACGCCCGCGACGCAGCGCAGGTAGTCTTTGAGATAGCGTTGGTAGGCGGCGCGGGTTTGTTCTTTCTTGGACATGCCCGTGATGTCGAGCGGGCCGCCGGGCCAGAAATCGTTTAGCATGCGAGCGACGCGGTTGCGTATTTGATTTGTGGGGCCAAGCGTGCTCCCGTAATCGCGGGAACCATCGGATCGGTCGCTCTTATCTTCGAATAGGCTGTGCGGTTCAGGGATTTCGTTGTCGGCGTAGAGCGTGTCGAAACGCGGTGCGTTTTCCCAGATTCCGTGCGGTGCTTTGAAGTGGCACATGAGGAAGAAAGGCTTGTCGGAATCGCGTTTTTCTTTGAGCCATTTGAGTGTTTGATTTCCAATGACGTCGCTGGAATGGCCTTCGTAGGGCTCGCCGCCGTCGTTGTGATCCTGCCAGGGTTTACCTTTCTCTTTGAGCAAGGGGTTGAAGTAGAGCCCTTGGCCGGGGAGGACGTTGTAGTAGTCGAAACCGACCGGCTCTGAGTGGAGGTGCCACTTGCCGATGATCGCGGTTTGGTAGCCAGTCTTCTGGAGCTCGACAGCGAGGTTGGGCTGGTGATCGCGATCCCACGTATCGACGAGGGTCATGAGACCGTTCTTGTGGCTGTATTGTCCTGAGAGAATGGATGCACGGCTGGGAGTGCAGATGGAGTTTGTGCAGTAGACGTTTTTGAGAAGGGCGCCCTCGCTAGCTAGCCGGTCGATGTTCGGGGTCGGGCAGAACTCCTTTAGGTGACTCCCGTAGCTGCCGATCGATTGCCAGGTGTGGTCGTCCGACATGATGAAGAGGATGTTTGGATTGGCGACGCTGGCGGACGAGGTCGCGATGAAGGCGGCTAGAATCGCGAGAGCGAGCCTGCGGATGGAGGATGTTGGTTGCAGCATGACGAGTGGGTTTTGGTGTTATATGGTCGAATTTAATTAACCACAGATTGCACAGAGAGCGCAGATGAATTGAAGCTTACTTATTGAAAGAAGATTTTGGTGATTGGACCAATATCGCTCTAGCTCATAGCTGATAGAAAATCTGTGCAATCTGTGGTTAAAAACTGGCTGTTTTGCTCATCAATCGCTGATTCTTTGCGGGTGAGAATAGACGTTCATTTGCGGGTGACGCAGGAAGCCGACGAGCGTTTGCCCGCAGTCGCGGGCGAACGAGATCGCGAGTGATGATGGGGCGGATACAGCGGCGACAATAGGGATGCGGGCGGCGAGGGCTTTCTGGACGATCTCGAAGGAGACGCGTCCGCTTACGAGCAATACATGGTTTTCCAGCGGTAAGAGATCGTTGAGAAGGGCGTAGCCGATGACTTTGTCGAGCGCGTTGTGGCGGCCCACATCTTCGCGGAGGCAGAGGAGATTGCCATCGGTATCGAAAATTCCGGACGAATGGAGTCCGCCGGTGCGATCGAATACGGCTTGATGTTTTCGCAACTTGTCGGGGAGGGACAATAGCATGTTCCGATCGATGGCGCATTTGCTATCGGTATCTGGATACGCTTTTCTAATGGACTCGATAGAAGTCTTGCCGCAAACGCCGCAGCTCGCGGAGATCGCTCCGAAGCGATTGGATTGGAGCTCTTCGAGATCGATGGATTCTCGAAGGCGTAGCCGAATCGTGTTTTCAGGCGTTGGAGAGAGGTTGCATCGGCTGATCTCCTTGAAGTCGGATTTCGAATGAGTGATCCCTTCGGAGGTCATGAAGCCTGCTGCAAGCTCCTCATCGTGGCCGGGAGTCCGCATGGTTACGACGAAAGGGGAGTTGCCGATGCGAATTTCGAGCGGTTCTTCGACGACTACATCATCGGAAATGGTCGTGGCGTCCCCGTCGGCATGGAGTTTGGCGACGGCGCTTTGGGCGATTGAGGCGTTTTTCTTTTCTTTATCCAAAGGTTTTTAGAGTCCTTTACCTCAAGCAGCAGTTTCGAGATTTCGACCACGCCGCATTCGCGTCGTAGCTACACCGAGAATTCGGTATGGTGTCCGGCTTGAGTGGAAGTCTGTGAAATTAATAGGGATAAGCTGCGGGAAGGGTCAATAGCCCAGATCGGTCTCGGATCGGATTCGAAGGAGAACGCCAACTTTGGGTCCAGTATCGCAATGATGGCAGGAAATTGCCGTCACCGCGGCCGATGGACAATTACTCGATCAGCGATCGCGTCTACAATTAAGGCAAGCCGATTCCACGAATCTGTGATGAGCCTCGATCCTCCGGTCCAAATCCATCTCGCTCGGGGTCTCGAAAGTGAACGAATCGGTCGCTTGATGAAGATAGAACCAGATCGTCTCGGGCCAGCCGTCTAGATCCTCCTCGACCACTTTTTCGATACCCTCCGTTCGACTGAGCAGCCCGTTCACAAACTCGGATCCGTCGACGCTGTCTGCCGATTCGCGGGGGATGACTTCCTCGCACGCAGCCAGCAGAGTATCGCCGACGGATTCGCTCCGAGTCAGTTCGTAGAGATAGATCCCGCCGGCATCGAAATCCTCATGCAGGTTCAGAGCCGTGCAGAAGCTGCGTCCATCGAGATATTGTTGCCACGCCTTGATCAGGGGGACGTCGGTGTTCTGGAAGTTTCTGTTCAAGTCGATGCCGCAAGAATCGAGGCGCGTGTTCTCGACGAGACCATAAGGATTCAGGCAGGGCAAAATCACGAGGGGATGGTCGGCGAAGTATTCAGCATTTCCCGACTCCTCCGCCCATTGCAACAGTCCCCAGACCGGTGCGCATTCATCTCCGTGCACCCCGGCAGAAACGTAGAGGCCGCCCGGTTGTTTTTCGGACGCCGCTGCGTTCTCAATCACCAGGACGGGATGCCCTCCTTCTTTGGATAGCTCCGTTACTTTCCAGCCGTTCCGTTCGCTCAACGCTTCCCATCGAGATTTCAGAATCTTGTAGTCGTGACCGGAATGTGTGAGCGCTGGCATGGATAGAAATTCGCTATTTCCGGGCTTTGTGAAAGAAGCGCAAGTCAACAATGCAACCGGATCCCTGGTTGATGGCAGATTGATCTTTGCTGATGAACAAGGATTGCCTGTGGCGAACTGATCTCGCTATGCGTGAGCAGGATTGCTTTCTTTCTCCCCGGCCGGGTTCACTCCAGAAACGGCTCGCACTCTTCCTTGGGCATTGGCTCAAGGTGGTTTCTCTCGATCAACCGCGTACACGTGTTCCAGCGTAGTACCGGATCGTTGTTGTGATCTGGCGCTAGCTTTTCGGCCTTCTCGTAGCATTCCATGGCATCCTTGAAGTAATCGTAGGCCATGAAACCGGAGCCGGGCGAATCGCTTCGCAAACTCGCCATGCCACGCCGTTCGTAAGAAATTCCCCTGTAGTAAATTCGCTCGTATTCGTTTTCCAAGCGCTCGATATTCTCGAGCACAGTGCCCGGTGCCACTTTGTAGCCCGTGCCGAATTGATCGCACATCGCCAAGATCAGTATGACAAGGACTTCCTGATGGTTCGGCTCAACGCGCAGAATGTCGCGGCAGATGCTCTCCGCAGCGCTGGGTTCATTAAGAAAGCGGTAGTGTTTGGCCTTTTCAATGGCCGCAGGTATTGCGATTTTCGCGAGGGGTTTGAATTGATCCATAATAGCTCTTATTTGTGTCCAAACAGCATGCCCAGCAGTTTGGCGATTGGGTCGTAGAATCGATCGGCGACGCGTTCCTTGAGCGGAATGATCGCGTTATCGGTTATTTTTATTTCCTCGGGGCAGACATGGGTGCAGCACTTTGTAATATTGCAGAACCCGATCCCCTCGGCCTTTTTAAGTTCGTCAACCCTATCCTCGGTATCGAGAGGGTGCATTTCCAAAGCGGCTGTGTAAACCAAGGAGCGTGGCCCGATGAACTCATCGTGCAAATGATGCTCGCGCAGCACATGGCAAACATCCTGACAAAGGAAACATTCGATGCATTTACGAAATTCCTGAACCCTGTCGACATCAAGCTGGCTCATTGTCCAGGAGCCATCTGCGTTGTCCGGCTCGCGCGGCTTGAACTTCTTGATTTTCTTCTTAACCCGATAGTTCCAGGAAACATCCGTGATCAAATCCTTGAGAAGCGGAAACGTCTTCATCGGTTGGACGGTGACGCCCTGGTCCAGCGGCAGATCGTTAAGTCGGGTCATACACATGAGCTTGGGCATGCCGTTAATCTCGGCCGAACACGAACCGCACTTGCCGGCTTTGCAATTCCATCGACAAGCCAAATCGTTCGCGCTTTCAGCCTGAATCTGGTGAACGGCATCGAGCACAACCATGCCTTCGCTGACCTCCGTCGAGTATTCCTTAAACTCGCCGCCATCCGCGTCGCCCCGCCAGATTCTGAAATTCGCTTTCGGCATAATCGGTATTGGTTAGCCCATTTCCTTTATAATTTCCTGCAGCTCGATCGGCATCTCCGGAATCGGAACTCGCTCGATTTGCATAGCGCCGTTCGGTCCGCGGCGGACGACATTGTTGTACTTCGCCCATTCGTCGCTCTTCTCCGGATAATCCTCGCGGAACTGGGCGCCGCGGCTTTCCTTACGCTCGATCGCTGAACGCGCGACGGCTTCCGAAACCGTGAGGAGGTTTTTCAAGTCGAGCGCGGTGTGCCAGCCCGGATTGTACTCGCGATTGCCGATCACTCCGACGACCTCGGCCTGTTTCTTAAGCGCATCGATCTTCTCAAGCGCCTGCTCCATCTCCTCGCCCTTGCGGACGATTCCCACGAGGCTTTGCATCGTGTCCTGAAGGGCATACTGGATCTGGTAAGCCCCCTCCGCATCGTCGCTCTGGCGGTCGAATGGAGCGAGCGCTTCGTGTTTTGCCGCCTCGATTTCTTCTCGATCGATCTGCGTGTCGCCCTTCTCGCTGGCGAACTTGGCGGCG
>JAJFLS010000502.1 GCA_021772595.1 Opitutales bacterium | reverse complement strand
CACTGTCGAGCCGCAGGGATGCGGGAGATGTGTCCGCCCTGTCTGAAGCCCTGGAGGGGAAGCGGTCCCCAATCGAGGCCTGGGAAGGCGAAAAGGCGGCTGCCTACGCGGCGGCTTCCGGTGGAACTGCTGCCCTTTCGGCCCGTTCTCCCGCGGGAGGTTTCGCGCGAGCGGCCCGGTTGATCGAAGAGTATAAGGTCTTTGGTGACGCGGCTAGTATTGCCGAACTTGAATCGTCGTTAGCTACCGTGAAGGAGGCCTACGACACCCGCATGGCGGCGGCCCGCGGCGGCATAGAGTTGCGCACGGAGCCGTCTGGGGCGGAGGTGCGTGTGGGCGGGATAGCGATCGAGGAAAGTCCGGTACGCTTGATGGACGTGAGACTGGGTACCTATCCGGTGACGGTACGCATGGATGGCTACCGGGAAAAGGTCCTGAAGGTAACGGTAGAGGAGAACGCGTTCGCGGATCCGGGAGTCGTGGTTTTGGAGTTGATCACCGGCTCGGCGCTCCTTGAGAGCGTTCCTAACGGAGCGGAGGTGTGGCAAGGGAATCGCCAGCTGGGGCAAACGCCCCTGTCGTTAGACGGGCTGGCTCCCGGGGAGAGCGTATACGAGTTTCGTCTATTCGGATACGAGCCTTCGAGTGTTTCGGGTATTGTGAAAGGGGATTCGGAACTGTCTTTGAAGGCGACCCTGGCGGATGCGGTTTGGAAGCATCTAGGCAAGCTCTGGACGTTTCCGGAATTGGGTTTGGAGATGATTTGGATCGATCCTGGTAGCTTTGACATGGGCAGCCCTTCTTCTGAGGAAGGACGCAATAGTAGCGAGGTTCTGCATCGGGTGACGTTGACTGAGGGCTTTTGGCTTGGTAGGTACGAGGTGACGCAGGGGGAGTGGGAGTCGCTGATGGGGAACAGCAATCTGTCCTATCACAAGCAAGTGGGTTTGCGAGCTCCTGTGGAGATGGTAAGTTGGGAGGATGCGATGGCGTTTTGCTCCAAGCTCACGTCTTACGAGCGTTCTGTGGGACGTTTGCCTGAAGGCTACGCGTACACCTTGCCAACGGAGGCGCAGTGGGAGTACGCCTGCCGTGCAGGGACTGTGGGAGCGTACGCGAACCCTAATCTGGATGCGATGGCATGGTACGATAATAACAGCGGGGGTACGACGCATGCTGTGGGCGGGAAGCTCGCCAACGCCTGGGGATTGCATGACATGCATGGGAATGTTTGGGAATGGTGTATTGATTGGGATAGGGATTATCCTAGTGGTTCAGTGACGGACCCTCTGGGATCGAATGAACAAGGATCGTACCGTATTTTTCGCGGTGGAGGTTGGCCCAACGACGCACACTCTTGCCGATCGGCGGGTCGCAACCACATCGAACCTGAAACTCAGCATAGAATAATAGGCTTTCGTCTCTGTCTGAGTAGATCCGCAATTTAGAAAGAGGCATCGGCATATTGATTTGACCGCTTTATATACTCTCTAGCGACCGATGGTTGATGGCGAATGGGACCTTTGGCTTTTCAGTTTTATATACAAGGAGCATAAATTTCTTCCGTGACGTTTGAGCAATCCGGCGAACTGAAAACTTTTCCCATCGTTTCGTGATGGGGGGGTAATCCTGATTGCAAGGACTCGGGTATTTGGGGAAACGAATTACAAATGGTTGAAAGATGATGCATTTGAGATGGCTAAATACGTGCTTTTTTGTAAATGGTATTGCCTTTGCTCTCGTATGATGTCCGATGGCTATCGTTGGCGTGAAGTTCCGAGTTTCAAAAATTCATGTGTTCGCTTGAGGGATGATCGAATACTGAAAGTTCAATTACCCCTATCCATGAAAAGACTAATATCCAGCTCGCTCATTGGATCCCTATGTCTCTCGACTCTTGTTTTCAGCCAGAACTCACCCAAATGGGTTAGCGCTTCAAATGGCTCCATTCCGGGGGGGGCCTTCCAGGGGGGGTTCTACCAAGATGGACTAGCGCCCAGAAACAGTCTCTACGTGGCCCGAGCAGCTTACCGCAATGGCATTCATCCCGGCAAAATTGGATCTGGTTTCCGAGGCTGTAACATTGGGTATGGAGGAATGGAGATTGAAATCAGATCATATGAAGTTCTCCAAGCGCCCAGTGGCTATTTCGAATGGATAAGAGCAAGCAATGGAGTGATTCCTCCTTATGCGTGGCAAGCGGGACAGGAGCAAGGCAGGTCACTCTATATCGCTCGCGCTCGCTACAATAATGGCGTGCATCCCGGTAAGATTCGATCTGACTTTAAAGCCTGCAATATTGGCTGGGGAGGGACAGAAATTGAAATCGCGAGCTATGAAGTTCTCTGCGTAAGGCAAAGCGCCAGTGCGACTCCGACTTCCTCTCTTAGGACGAGGGAGGCAAACCGCAGCGCCGAAAGAAGGCCAGCCGTGCAGCAAGTAAATGGATACAATGTGAAGTATGTCCAGTACCGCGGTGAATTTGGAATTGGGACCTTTGCAGAGATGGGCAGCAAAAGTTGGGTCGAGAACTCTGGAGCCGGAAGAACGTTTCATTTCCGTGAAACCAGTCGTGACGAGTGGTCAGTTTACTTGCTCGAATTATCTCAAAATGTATCTGTACAGATCGACTTGTATAAAAAAGAGATCTACATCCACTGGGATAAGCCGAACAGAAGGAAGTTGTATGAAATTATCTCTGCGAAAATAACAAATAGAGAGGTCACAACGGTCGCGCCATCCGATGGAAATATTACAGGATTCACAAGGGTGGGAGAGGAAAATACAGCCTACTTCATAAATGGGTTTGCGGATGTGGCCTATGGAGCTGATGGTGCTTATGCTTACAAATACAACCAATCGGGCTGGGTAAATTTTGATAACGCTACGTTTGGCGACCCTGTTCCTGGTGTGTATAAATCAGGATACGTTCGAGCGATAAGGTCTGGCATTCGGTCTAGCGATGTAAGCACTGGGAATAGTGGTACTAGCCATAATGGGACCGCGCCCCAAGATATTCAACCTCGTGTGATTAGGCTGCCTGATGCGGTCTTTGCATCTTGGGAGAGACCGTCAGGAGTTCAAACTGGCCCTTTGTCGGGTAACAAAATTCAGTTCATAAATCCCGCCCAGATTTTGGATGGCGACAATCGACTCTACTATATTGAGTCAATTACGAAGCCTGGAGTATATTACAAGATAGTCGCCTCCTGCAATAATCAGTATATCATAATCACCTTGGGGGACGAATATATTGGCAGTAATAACGCGATCACGCTTTCTTTCGACCCCAATAACACGTATAATAGTTTCGACGAAGCGATGAATGGTAAAAATACGATTCTCCAGTCATTCTATAAAGTAGAGTAGTCAATTGCATCTGCCCAATCGGTACGCAGATTCAATCTGCCAAACTAGCATCCAATACGTTCCCGCAAGTTGCCCGTTCAGAAACCCCAATAAATATAATATGAGAATAATCCATGCAATCCTAGTCCTCTTATTAGTTGGCAGTTCCAATTCGCTGAAGGCGCAAGTAGCGAATGAGGATATTTCAGAATTTACTAAAGTAAGAGAGGAAAATTCATCTTACCTCATAACTGGGCAGGCGGATGTAGCCTATGGAGCAGATGGTGTTTATGTTTACAAATACAATCAATCTGGCTGGATTAAGTTTGATAACGCTACGTTTGGCGATCCGATTCCAGGAGTGTATAAATCAGGTTATATTAGGTCTGTTAAATCTAGTAAGAATCAGGTCGGTGCGCAGCGTCCAGCGAATCCCTTGGTAAATAATTTAGCGGACGTTGATGACGGTGGGAAAGACGCCCGTAGTGGAGCCACAATTTTCGATCCAGGATATTATAAATTAATTAATGTTCACAGCGGTAAAGTATTGGGCCTGAGGAATGGTAATGTTCAACTTTCTGAGGATGATGGGTCGAGATCGCAAATGTGGGAAATTATTAAGCGAGATCCCATTTCGCAAAATAACTTCGCGAAGAATAACTATATAATTAGGAATCTTGAACGTTCTGGGGACCTGAAGAGTCATACTTTCCGTTCTGGAGAATTTCAGATTGATCTTATGTACACGAAGTTATTAACAGGAACGGATTTTGAATTTACTGAAACGAGCGATGGCAACTTCTTTATTAAGGGTTTCGATGACGGCATTGTTCTGAACTCCTCTAATTTGAGACACTTAAATGGGTTCATAGCAAATCCTCGATTGAAACCCAAGAATAATACTTTCAATAAAGGATCTGCGTGGAAATTGGTCAAGGTGGCGACGCGGGATTCGCTGCAAACCGATGTGGCAAAAAAATTGGAGAATCAGAAAACGGAAGAGCCTTCCGTGTTCTTTGATTCGTCCCACTATTTCACGATAAGAAATCATAATAAAAATCTCAACATGGCTCTAGATGTATCAATTGAATACGGAGATCATCGACTTGAACTTTCAACAATAGAAAATAAGGACACTCAAAAATGGCGGTTTGTTTTTGTGAAGAACAACGAACATGGAAGCGGTAGCGTTTATCGACTAGTAAATAAATCGTATGGTCTTGGAAAGTCATTGAGCACTTATGGCGAAAAAAGTGCCAATTGGTTGTATGCGTTAAGGGACACTGTGGACACTATCGATGCGAATAATATGGATCCCTATGATGAGCAACTGTGGTTGATTGTTAATATGAAGGACGGAGGTTATTCAATCGGCAGCTATGAAGACTATCTCGATACGATTGGGAAAAATTATAATTATCTTCATATTACACCAACGTTTATGAGATATAATGGGACACGCTCGAATACGATTGGCTACATTGGGTGGAAGAAGAACATGAGCTGGAGCATCTCAAAGTCGGACACGATCGATATTGTGGCTGATCAAAAGAAGGCGAATGAGTTTATTGAGGGCGAAAAAGGATTAATCGCAGAAAATAGAGAAGCAGTTAGATTAGCGGAAATAAGAGCGGAGAAAGAGCGGATCGAGTTTGAGAAATTCGGTAATAAGCTTATAGAAGGGGTGGAGACCCTTAAGAGAGAAAAGAGAGAATACGATCGGGCACAGACGGAGAAGAAGCGAGAAGAAGAGGCGGCGAAGAAAGCGCTGGCGAGAGACGAGGCTAAGCAGGAGCAACAACGACAAATCGCTCAAGGAGTTGAGGAGGCGCAGTATGAACGCTGGATGGATTTCGGACAAATTGAGGTTGGAAAACAGTACGAGATCGCAAGTGCTTGGGCTGGAAGTGCCATCAATGGGGCTTATCTTGGAGCCCCGCGAGGTAGCGCTTCTGTTGATTATGTCTCTTACGAAGATAGGGTCCGTTGGGAGTTTGTTCCGCATAAAGACGGAGGTTATGTGATCAAGGACCCCAATAAAGAAACGTTTTGGAAAAGTGCAGGAAACAGTTCCGGTGTTGGGTATCATCCCACTCCCCATATAGCAAATACCTATAGTGACGCCTCTGTCTTTTTCATAGAGAAGATTGAGAATCGCTATTTTGTGATTAAGAGAAATTCTCCAAGAGGACAATCTGAAATATTGAGTTCGGAAAATGCTGGTTTTTCAATGTTTTATGCAGGATCTGAAAACGCTGGTAGATTGAAGTTTACATTAGTGGAAACCGATTCTCAGAAATTGAAGCGAATCGAGCGAGCCAAACAGGTCGAGTGGACGGAAGAGAGAAATCGCATACTCGATCTAGCGCAGACTATCAACAATGTCCCGGCAGAGAACTCGTTAAGGGTAGGTCCGGAACTTGCTATTACTGAGAATGTCTATTTTCGGCTTTCTAATCGCCGGCTAGGCGATGGACTAACCCTTGATGTACGAAATAATGATATGTCATTGGCGCCTACACGAGAAGATGAATCGCAAATTTGGAAAGCTATCTCGATTGGCCGCGAGTACTATCAGCTTATGAACAAATTGCATGGAGATGAAAGATCTCTTGAGGCTGTAAACGAAGAAGCGGGAAGATCAATTCGGATTGCGGATACCTGGAGTGACTATGGGGGGCAGCGGTGGAAATTTACACCGGTTGGCAATGGTTTTTATCGCCTTACTACTCAATGGTATGGAGAGGAGAGATCTCTTTCATTAGAAACGCTGGACGGCGGGGCGTTGCGCAATCATGTTGTACTTGAGGAGACGCGTGATCATTAGGGGCAGCATTGGAAGCTCTGGCAGATAGGATTAGGCAATGAGGGAATTCGAGGATTTACTAAAGTAGCCGTGGAAAACGAAGCTTACTTCGTATCAGGCGTAGCGGATGTAGCCTATGGAGCGGATGGTCTTTTCGTTTACAAATACAATCAATCGGGTTGGATTAGTTTTAGTAATGAAACATTTGGTGACCCGTCTCCTGGGGTTTCGAAATTTGGCTATGTTGGATCCATAGGGTCTGGTATTCGGTCGAGCGATGTAAACGTTGGTAATAACGGTGCTAGCAATTATGGGACCGCCGCCGCAGGCGTTCAAGCTTACGGAATCAATCTACCTGATGCTGTCTTTGCATCTTGGGAGAGACAGCCAGGAGCTCAAACTGGCCCCTTGTCGGGTAACCAAATTCAGTTCATAAAGCCTGCCCAGATTTTGGATGGGGACAACAGATACTACCAAATTGAGTCAATCATGAAGCCTGGAATATATTACAAGATAGTCGCCTCCTACAATAATCAGTATATTACGATCTCCTTGGGGGACGAATATATTAGCAGTAATAACGCGATCACGCTTTCTTTCGACCCCAATAATACGTATAATAGCTTCGACGAGGCGATGAATGGCAAAAACACGATCCTCCAATCGTTCTATAAAGTGGAATGATTATTCATTGAAAATGATTTTTTCCGCCTTCGCATTCCAGTGCTCGGTACTTCGAACTTCTTTCCATTTGGCGAAACCTGCATAAGGCTGTTTGGCAAGGACCAGTCACTGATTTCACCGCCTCGTGAAGTATAGCAGGTTACCTGCCTCGCCATCGTTTTTGTAGTCATGTAGCTCTACAATATGACCTTGCGCAGTCGTAGTGTGGATACCATTTCCACTTTCATCCCCAGGGGTTCAAGGACCCGGCTCGCAGGGGGGCGGAATTGGTGGAATCGGCGGAACCGTGACCGTCTCGGGATCGAAGCTCGATAAATATAGAGATCAAATTCGTTTTGAGTCACAGGCGGGAGACGCTGGTAGGTCAGGAAGCTCGGGCCTTGGGGGAATGGTGAAACCAAGAGGTAGATCTGGAAATTCTGGTAGAAAAGGTAAACTAGGCCAAGCAGGTAAAGTGGTCTACATGACAGAGGAAGGAATCAATGAGCTCTACGAAGAAACCCATTTAGCCCTCGAGTCACCAAGGAGCAACAGTTTCTCTGTGAGCCCGAATCCATCAACGCGCGGTAAAAAAGTTACCATTCGTACAGACGAGCAATTCCTCTTCAATGAGGTCCATATTCCAAATAAGCTCGGCCGATTACGTCATAATTTTGGTACTGCCAACCCTACCTCTACTCATACCTTTAGAATCTCAAGACACTTGGA
>JAJFLS010000501.1 GCA_021772595.1 Opitutales bacterium | reverse complement strand
TTAGAGAAATGGGACTTGCTCGTTTCGCAAATGGAGGAGTTAAGTTGACGCGTATGCGCTCAGCGGGATCAGGAAATAGGTTTCAGCAGAGCTGAAGAAAGGTTTCCTATTGTAGGAGCCTGCTTGCAGGCGATTGTTTGTGTAGAGTGTTGCGAAGGAAATAGCCTGCAAGCAGGCTCCTACATTGAAATCAATCCTTTCGATCCTGCCTCCAGCTTGCTGGAGATCCTGCCCCACGAAGTGGGATCAAGTGACGAAGGAACGTTGTTTGGTAATAGTCTATTTCTTGAGGTTTTTGGCGGAACGGAGGTCGGCGTCGAGTTCGGTTTGCTGGCCTTGGTCGCCGACTTTTTCCATCCAGGCGAGGAGGGCGTCGCGGAGCTCTTTCTTGGTCGCGGCGTATTCGGGATTGTCGGCGAGGTTGTTCCATTCGTTGTAGTCGTCGTTGACGGCGTACAGTTCTTCGGAGGGGCGGTGGTGGTAGCGGCGGACTTTTTCGGCGGCGTCGGGATCGGTTTTGGCTTTGCGTTTCCAAGAATTGAATACTTGGGCTTCGCCCCATTTGGTGTCTTCGGGGATGGTGACGACGTTTTCGAATTTCACTTCGGGCGTGAAATTCCAGATGTATTTGTATTTCAATGATCTGACGGAACGGATGCCGTAGTGGTCGGGCGCGTTGATGATGCCTCTGGTGGTCATTTCGGAAAAGACGTAGCGTTTGCCTTGTTCAGCGTTTCCGGTGAGGAGCGGCACGAGGCTTTGGCCGTCGAGGATCGGGGCGGGCTTGCCGCCGGCCGCTTCGACGAAGGTGGGGACGACATCGGAGTATTCGATGAGCGCGTCGTTGACCGAGCCGGATGCGACTTTGCCGGGCCAGCGGACGATGAAGCCGGTATGAAGCCCGGCGTCGTAGAGGGTCCATTTGGCGAAGGGGAGGCTGGAGCCTTGCTCGGTGGTGGCGATGAAGAGCGTGTTGTCGGCGACTTTGTATTTGTCGATGAGGTCGAGAGCCTGGCCAACTTGACCGTCGAAGTAGGTGATCTCTGCCAGATAGCGGGCCATGGCGTCGCGCGTTTCGGGCGTATCCACAAAAGTGAACGGCAACTGGATCTTATCGAGCGGATACTGGCTGGGGTCGCCTTTGTTCCAGGGAGCGTGTGGCTCGTTGGAAGTGAGGAAAAGACAGAAGGGCGTGTCGGATTCGCGACAGCCGGCGATGAACGCTTCGACGGCTTCGAAGTCTGGATTGGAGCCATTGCTCAGGTATTCGAAGGGGAAGACTGATTTTGGAAGGATGTGGCCCTTGCCGCTTAGCGCGATTCGGTAACCGAGCGGTTTCAGATAGTGGACGATGCTCTGGGTGTTTCCGTGGGCGAAGGTGTGGTTTGGGTAGGCGCCGGTTTTGAAGGGGGATTGGCCGGTGTAGATATTGTGGCGGGTCGGAGAGCAGGTGGGGGCGGCTTGGAAGCAGTTGGTGAAGCGCATGCCTTCCTCGGCGAGTCCGTCGATGCGCGGGGTGATCGCTTGTCCGCCGTAGCAGCCGACGTCGAAGTGGCTCAGGTCGTCGGCCAGGACGAAGACGAAGTTTGGTTTCGACGAGCTCACCACAGGTGGCTTGGAATCGGCGGCGGCGGCGGAGATGGAGGGAAGGAGGGATAGGGAGACAGCGAGAATGAGAGCAGGGGCGAATTTCATGGTACTTGGAGTGACTGACTAAAATTGAAGAATGACGAATGAAAAAAGGGAGGGGTAGGTCAGAGGCGGCACATCAGGAGAACGTCAGTTAGATTCTTCTGTGTTTTTGACCTTAGTAACATGTGTGTAATCAATGACATTTTGCTATTTAATTAGATTCATTTCGTAAAGTTATAAGACTTGGGAGCCGTTCATGCAGGTATTGCTAGTCGTCGTGACATCCAGTGGTAGAGCGGCGTTCATTGGCATGTAGCCCCAGTATGACTTAGACATGAATTTGCCCCGATTTGGTGTACACGCGTGAAGTGAAACCGAGAACGCCCACAATTACTGAGCGTGCCTGAGGCATCATCAATTAACCCACCCTCTCAAGTGAAAACAAAAAAAGGAATTACTCCAATTGATTCGTCACGAGATTTTCGGATCAACGAACTCTTTTTCTCCCAGACCGACAGAAAGGGCGTCATCGTTTCTGGAAACGCCGTCTTCTCGCGCGTCGCCGACTACACGCTCGAAGAGATGAAAGGTAAGGCTCACAACATCATCCGGCATCCGGATATGCCACGTGCGGTATTCAAAACACTCTGGGACTTTCTGAAAGCCTCAAAACCCATCGCCGCCTACGTCAAGAACATGGCGAAGGACGGTCGCGACTATTGGGTTCTCGCGCTCGTTGCTCCTGTCGAAGACGGGTATCTCTCGGTGAGATTCAAGCCCTCTAGCGCCTTGTTTCCTTTGGTTGAAGAGGTCTACCGCGAATTGCGCGCAATCGAGCTGGACCACGATGAGCGTGAGGAGGAACCCAAGGCCGGGATGCTCGCGGCCGAAGCCCGACTGGTTGAGATCCTCAATGAAAAAGGATTTGCTGATTACGACGCCTTTATGCGAGCCGTCCTCCAGCATGAGTTGGCGAGCCTCGATACGACTCTCGCCAGTGACGGTCTCGACATTTTTGTCGAGATTGCCGATTCGTCGACTTCCGAGTCATCGACAGCGCGAGAGCTCCGCGGCATTTACAAAAAGACACAGAGGGTGAGTTCGACAATCAACTCGCTAGGAGCGGATCTCCAATCCTCCAGCGAGCTAAATGAACAGCTCACCGCGCAGGCGCGTTCGATCCTCAGTTTGGCGGAAGAATTCCGCTACGTTCCAATGAACGTCGAGATCAAAACGAGTCAAATGGGCGAGGGGGGACTCGCGCTCAGCATGGTGGCTACCCATTTGGGTGAAGCTTCCAAAGGTGTTCTCGAACGCGTCGTCGGGCTGACTGCTAGGGCGGGAAAAGTTTCCGTCGGTTTGGGCGAATCGATCTTCGATTTAGGGTGGGCTCGCCTACAGTTCGACATGACCACCAGTTATTATCACGAGATGTTCAGCGCATTGTCTGAGGAGCGCGATCTGACCCCGCGACTCGATAATCTCCGCCGCCTTCGTGTTGCCTTCAGCCAGACCACCGAACGGGCCGTGCAATCGCTCCGGTCAGTTGAAAACGTGCTAGGTGGACTCGATGCTGAAGCGGAAGATCTCAGCCGGGCGATGCTCCAACTGGAGGTTGCTCACATCGCAGGCCTTATCGAAGCCAGCCGTCTGACCGACGACGACAATATCGTGACGCTCTTCGAGGGTATCCGCGGCCACATCGACGATATCAAAAAAGAACTCATCAAGTTTAGTGACGTTATCTTGCGGCTCGCCAAATTCGCTCAGCAGGCGCCTGCCATAGTGCAGACGGTTACTGACGCGGCCGACACCATGCGAATGAACGAAGAGCAAATCGCCGAAACCGCGCAGGACGACGCCACGCTGACAGGCTACGGAACGATCGTGGACGAGGCCGTAGAGCTGTCAGAACCCGGAGCCCTCGTGGACGATGATGAGGCGCAGTCGTCAGAATCCGAAACCCTCATGGACATCGACCGAAGCCAGGATGAAGAATTGCTAGAGTCGACAGACGCTGATGACTGCTCGGCTAGCCCTCTGGAATCGGAGTCAGCGATAATTAGCTGATGCGCCGTCCCGACCACGGGGTTTTAGAGGCTGTTGAATAAATGGAAATTCATTCGGGGCGGCGCCCGAATGCTACCTATTTGAAGGGGATTTTGGGGTAGTGAACGGGCGCCGTCCTGTTCCAACGATTCGCCTAACTCACTTATTGGACACCCTCTAACTGTTTAAAAGGTTCTAATTTGAAATTGGCGGGAAAGTCTGAGCTTGAAGATCCTGCCCACGCGTAGCGTGGATCAAGCGACCGTGTCCTTCGTAGCTCTGGAGGAGCGAAGTAGGAGCTCGCGAGCGTTGTTAATCTTCTCCCCGTCTATCGCGACCGCAGCATACTATCAGATTCTTGGCCAAATTGGGCGCTTGCGGGATTTTCGAAACCGCCTAATTGTGTTGTCCATTGACGAGTCGTCCTAAGGAATTAGTGATACTCAGCCCCTGAAAAGGTATTTCCATGCCCATGTTTTACAATTGCCCCTCTGCTTATAAGCGACCGATGCTCGCGATTTCCGGTCTTATCGCGGCGTGCGCGTTTCCGTCGATTTCGGGTGCGGAGACCATCGATTTCAACCGCGATATTCGACCGATCCTGTCGGATAAATGCTACAAATGCCACGGCCCGGACGAGGAGAAACGCGAGGCGGATCTGCGTCTCGACACCCTTGAGGGCGCGCTTGCGGATTTGGGCGACGGGTATCACGCGGTCGTTCCCGGCAAGCCCGACGAGAGCGAGCTGGTTTGGCGGATCGAAGCGGATGACGAGGAGGACGTGATGCCTCCGCCGGATTCGGATTTGGTCTTGAGCGATTCCGAAAAGGAGCGCCTGCGCCAGTGGGTGGTAGAAGGCGCGGAATGGAAGAACCACTGGTCGTTTGAGCCTGTGGTCCGGCCCGAGCTTCCTGAGGTTTCGGATCCCAATTGGGAGCGAAACGGGATCGACCGGTTCATTCATTCTCGGCTCGATTCGGAGGGATTGAAGCCTTCGAGCGAGGCGGATCGAGCGACCTTGATTCGCCGTGCGAGTCTTGATCTTACCGGGCTCCCGCCGACGCCTGCCGAAGTGGACGCTTTTCTGGCGGACGATTCGACGGGTGCCTACGAACGGCTTGTGGACCGGCTTCTCGATTCTCCGCGTTATGGCGAAACGATGGCGCTGCCTTGGCTTGAAGCGGCGCGCTACGCGGATACCGACGGGTATCAGAACGACGGGCCGCGGTCGATGTGGCGCTGGCGCGATTGGGTGATCGATGCGTACAATCGAAATCTGCCCTTTGACCAATTCACGATCGAGCAGCTGGCGGGCGACCTTGTGGAGAATCCGACGCTCGATCAGATGATAGCGACGGGATTCAACCGCAACCATCGCTACAATTCCGAGTCGGGGCTCGTGCCAGAGGAGTTTCTTCTCGAAAACGCGGTCGACCGCGTGGACACGACCTCCACCGTTTGGATGGGTCTGACAATGGGCTGCGCGCGGTGTCACGATCACAAATACGATCCGTTCTCGACGAAGGAATACTACCAACTCATTTCGATTTTCGACAACGTTCCGGAATCCGGGCGGGCGGTGAAATTTGGGAACTCCGAGCCGTGGGTGACCGCTCCGACCACCGAGCAAGCGAGAAAGCTGGCCAAGCGAGACTCGAAGCTGAAGGCGGCGCGGAAAAAATTGAGCGCGGCTTCGCCGTCCATCGATGAGGCCATGCGGGCTTGGGAGTCGCGAGGCGCGGCGGATTTGGACGAAACCGCTCTCGTGGATCGCGGATTGAAGGATTTCGTTTCGCTCGATGGAGACGATCCTCGAGTCGAAGTGAAGACCGGCGAGCCGATCTTTGTTGATGGTATCAACGGCAAATCGGTTTCGCTCGATGGAGCCAGCGAGATCACGCTCGATACGGAAGCCCAGTTTTTTTGCCATGAACGATTCAGCTTGGCGTTCTGGGTCAAGCCGGACGATGTATCCGAATCCGTGGTACTGTCGAAACAGGGATCGGGAACGACGCGTCCGGGGCTGACGGTCGAGTTCAAAGACGGCCGCCTGCGGTTCTATATAATAACTCGGTGGATCGCCGGAGTGGGGACGCTCGAGACGGTCGATACGTTTAAGCCAGGCGAGTGGCGGCATGTGACTTTGACTAACGACGGATCGCAGAGCGCCATCGGAATGCGGATACTCGTCGATGGGAAAGTCGTTGAAACGCGGATACTCCATAACACGAACAGCAATGTCGTGGTTGCGGCGAAAGACGCTGTTCTGCGAATTGGCGGCGGCGAAGTGGGGACGCGATTCAAAGGGCAGGTCGATGCGCTGCGCTTGTACGATCGTACGCTCTGGGAAGATGAAGCGGCGATTTTGGCGGAGCCCTCTAGCTTGGAAGAAATCGCTCGGAAAGCTCCGTCCGCTCGAACCGCATCGGAGCTAGCGAAATTGAAATCGTTCTTTTTGAATAAGGCCGCTCCGGAGCCGATCAAGCAATTGAACGCAGATGTGTTCACCGCTCGCATGGCACGCCTGGAATACCACGACTCGCTCCCAACCACGATGGTGATGCAGGAGATGAATCCGCCGCGCCCGACGCGGGTGCGGAAGCGGGGCGTTTATCACCAGTATGGCGAGGACGTGAAGGACGATTTGCCCGCGGTATTCCCCGACTATCCTGCTGAAGCGCCGCGCAACCGGCTCGGACTTGCGAAGTGGCTGGTCAGTGGAGAGCATCCGTTGACCGCGCGAGTCGCGGTGAATCGTTATTGGCTGAAGTACTTCGGTCGCGGATTGGTGAATACAGCTGAAGACTTCGGTTTGCAAGGGGATTGGCCGAGTCATCCGGAAATGCTCGATTGGCTCGCGGACGAATTTGTAAGACTGGATTGGGATATCAAAGCGATGCAGAAACTGATCCTCACGAGCGCGACTTATCGTCAGCAATCGCGGGTGACGCCAGAGCTGCGTGAACGTGACTCGGAGAATATTCTGCTTGCGAGAGGTCCGAGGCAGCGCCTTTCCGCCCACGCTGCGCGCGATCAGGCTTTGGCGGTGAGCGGTTTGCTAGTGGAGCGCGTTGGCGGCCCGTCGGTCAGTCCTTATCAGCCGGAGGGGCTTTGGGATTTGATGAGCAATATGAAGTATTCTCAATCGTCGGGCGAGGATCTGTATCGGCGTAGCTTGTACACGATTTGGAAGCGGACTATCCCGCCACCTACGATGGCGTTGTTCGACGCGGCCGATCGGGAATCCTGCATAGTCAGCTCGAAGCGGACCAATACGCCGTTGCAAGCGCTCGCGATGCTTAACGAAAAGACGTTTGTAGAATCCGCCCGAAATCTAGGCCAGCGGATGATCCTCGAAGGAGGGGATACGGTGTCGGATCAGGTCGCGTTTGGCTTTCGAACCGTGGCGTCTCGCCAGCCGAGCGCTAAAGAACGGACGCTGCTGGAGACGGCTTATCAGGAATATCGAAGCGAATACGAGAACGATCTCGTTGGGGCGGAGCGACTGATTGGAGTCGGCGAATCGAATGCAAACGAATCTCTGGACCCGCGCGAATTGGCGGCGGCGACGACATTGGCGAACGTTTTGCTGAATCTGGATGAAACGATGACTAGGGAATAATTGAGATGGCGAATTACCAAGAAGGATGCTCCGGATATAATAAGTTGTCAGAAAACCCGCTGACGATGACGCGCCGCTATTTTCTCGGCAAAGCGGCGAAAGGCTTGGGCGGCATCGCGCTGGGATCGCTGTTGAACGAGCGCCTATTAGCTCGACCGGAATCGACGAATGGACTCCCGGAGTTTCCGAATTTCGCTCCTAAGGCTAAGCGCGTGATTTATCTTTTCCAGTCGGGAGGTCCGCCTCAGATGGATCTTTTCGACTACAAGCCTCATCTCGACAAGATGCACAATCAGGAGGTTCCTGAGTCTGTATTCAATGGACAACGACTCACGGGAATGACGGCGGGACAAAGCTCGTTTCCGGTGGCCCGGTCAATTTTCAATTTCGAGCGCACGGGAAAGGGCGGCACTTGGCTGAATACCGACGTGATGCCGCATCTGGCCGAAGTGATGGACGATGTTTGCATGATCAATTCGATGCATACAGAGGCGATTAACCACGATCCGGCGATCACTTTTTTCCAGTCGGGATTTCAGATTGCCGGCCGTCCGAGCGTCGGCGCTTGGCTGTCTTATGGATTGGGCAGCATGAACGAAAACCTGCCTGCCTTTGTCGCGATGACTTCGTACAATGGTGGACAGCCACTCTACGATCGACTCTGGGGCTCGGGTTTTCTTCCCTCTAAACACCAGGGGGTCAAGTTTGGCGGAGGCAAGGATCCTGTTTTGTATTTGAATAATCCGGACGGATTGAACTCCAAGCTCCGCCGCAAGACGCTCGACCATATCGCGGCGATGAACGAAATGAAGTTCGACGACTATGGCGATCCCGAGATCGAAACGAGGATCGCTCAGTACGAAATGGCGTTTCGGATGCAGACATCGGTTCCCGAGTTGACCGACGTGTCCAGCGAACCAGAGAGTACTTTTGATCTTTATGGCGAGGACGCCAAGACGCCCGGGACCTATGCGAACAATTGTTTGCTGGCTCGCCGTTTGACCGAGCGTGGCGTTCGATTTGTCCAGCTATTCCATCGCGGCTGGGATACGCATAACGGACTCCCAAGCCAGTTGAAGCGCCAGTGCGGGCACACTGACCAAGCGACCGCTGGGCTGATCAAGGACTTGAAGCGTCGCGGCATGCTCGACGACACGCTTGTGATTTGGGGCGGCGAGTTCGGTCGCACGGTTTATTGCCAGGGCGAGATGACCGAAAAGACTTACGGCCGCGATCATCATCCGCGCTGCTTTTCGATGTGGCTCGCCGGAGGTGGCGTGAAGGGCGGGATAAGCCATGGCGAGACGGACGATTTCAGCTACAACGTGGTCAAGGATCCCGTCAGCGTCCACGATTTGCACGCGACGCTGATGCACTTGATGGGCGTGAACCACAAGAAGCTGACTTACAAATTCCAAGGCCGCTACTACCGATTGACCGACGTGCACGGAAAGGTGGTTAAGCCGATACTCGCCTAGAGACAGTCTCGAAAACTGAAAAATCCCTGTGCATGAGTTTTTTCGTTACTGTTCCAGAAATAAGTTCGTACCCTAGGTGGAGTTCGTTGGAATGCGGATTAGCCGCTGTGTGATGTTGCAATTCTATTTACTATGAAAAAATCCCCACTGTACTTAATAGCCCTGATTGGCACGGTTGCGTTTAGCGCCCTTGCTCAAGGCGCCGACCCTAACGTTCTTGTTATCTTGGTAGATGACATGGGATACGGAGACCCCGGTTCTTTTAATCCGGATTCGAAAATCGATACGCCGAATATCGACCGCCTTGCGAGAGAGGGAATGCGGTTTCGCGATGCACATGCTCCGGGGCCGCTGTGTCACATGTCTCGATACGGCTTGATGACGGGACGGTATCCGTTTCGTACCGACGTGACTCAATGGCCGAGGCACCCTTTGATTGCTGACGGGCAGATGACGATCGCTTCGCTGCTGAAGTCTCAAGGCTATCAAACGGCGATGGTGGGGAAGTGGCATCTGGGGTTTGAGGAAAACGGATACGAGAATCCACTTCCCGGCGGTCCGGTAGATCGCGGGTTCGATAGCTATTTCGGAATTCGCGCGTCGACGGATATTCCACCTTACTTCTATATTCGCGGAAACAAAGCGATCAGTCCGCCAACGGATCGCATCGAGCGCCGTCACAGCGAGGGCTGGACCAATATCCAAGGCGAGTTCTGGCGTGAAGGCGGCATAGCTCCGGGGCTTGCTCTGAAGGATGTCTTACCGCGATTTACGGATGAAGCGATTTCGGTCATCGAGAATCGAAAAGAAAGCGATCCACTCATGCTCTATCTCGCGTATCCAGCGCCTCATACACCTTGGCTGCCTTCGCCGGAATTCGTTGGGAAAAGCGGCGCGTCGATGTACGGTGATTTTCTGATGATGGTGGATCACGAGATCGGCCGTGTGTTGGATTCGTTGGACGAAGCGGAAATTGCGAAGGACACCTTGGTCATTTTCACTTCCGACAATGGACCGGTTTGGTACGACCACGATGTGGAGCGATTCGGGCACGATTCGTCGGGCGGGCTTCGCGGGATGAAGTCGGATGCGTGGGAAGCGGGTCACCGCATGCCGTTTATCGTTCGCTGGCCGGGCGAGGTGAAAGCGGGTTCGGCAAGCGACCAGCTTGTTTGCTTTACGGATTTTCTGGCAACGTTTGCAGATATCCACGATGTGAATCTTCCGCGCGAAGCGGGACCGGATAGTTTTAGTTTTCTTCCGGCTCTGAAAGGCAAAAAGCGTGGAACCTCGGCGAATCGGGAATCTGTAGTCATGAAATCCGGTAGTGGCGGTTTAATGACGATTCGATCGGGCGACTGGAAGTTTATCGAGGGACGCGGATCGGGAGGTTTCTCTGGCCGGGGTGGTCGCGATCCTCTGGCGTCCGGGGACGATTCCGGTAATAGTAAGCCAGCGGACAGCGGGCCTGAAGCTCAGCTGTATTTGATGAGTAAAGATATCGGCGAAACCAAGAATCTCTTTGAAAAGAAGCCTGAGATCGTTTCGCGCCTCCGGAAGGAAATGGCGGAAATCGTGGATTCGGGGCGGAGCCGTTGAGATCAGCCGCGACCGGGAACAATTAAAAATCATGAAATATTATACTATTCCATTTTTACTTATTTCGTTCGTGTTGCTAAACGGCTGTTCGAATGCGCCTAGCGGACACAACGCGCTTTCCTCCGCGGAGAACGCTGATGGCTGGAAGCTGCTTTTCGATGGAAACAGCTTGAATGGCTGGCGTGGCTACAACGGAGTCGAGATCGAAGGCATTTGGATAGTGAAGGACGGCGTGTTGCATTTGGTTGGCCGCGAGAAAGGCAGCCCGCATGTGAATATTATCACGGAAAGCGTGTACGACGACTTTGATCTCCGTTTTGATTGGAAGGTGGAAGAGGGAACGAATTCGGGAGTTATGTTCCACGTCGGGGAGGGACCGAAGCAGCCGTATCTCACGGGGCCCGAGTACCAAGTCCTGGACAACTTCGGTTTTCGCTCAGGCAAAGGATTGCCAGTTGGTCCGGTGGAGCACAGCGCTTCGCATTACGCGATCGAATCCGCAGTGAGCGATGAGACCAAGCCGATTGGCGAATGGAATTCAGGTCAGATTGTGGTGAAGGGCAATCACGTCGAGTATTGGCTAAATGGAGTCAAGACAGCTGAATACGAGATAGGCAGCGCGCATTGGAAGGAGCAGATAGCGAATTCGAAGTTCAAGAAATGGGAAAGCTATGCGTCCTTGGGGAAGGGACACATCGGACTGCAGGATCACGGTCATCGCGTGTGGTTCCGAGACTTGAAGATTAGAGAATTGTGAGAATGTTGCCCGCAGATTGCGCAGATGAACACAGATCTATATAAAGATTTGGAACATTTAGAATGAGAGAATGGATAGACCGATTTCGTTTTTTATATATCTGTGTTCATCTGCGCAATCTGCGGGCACTTATATTCGCATTTTCTGCTTTCTTATCTATCGGGTTCGCGGAAACCCGGACCAATGTCGTTCTGATTGTCGTGGACGATATGGGGTATGGGGATTTGGGTTGCTATGGATCGGAGATTCCGACGCCGCATATTGATTCGCTCGCGGAGAACGGACTGCGTTTTCGGCAGTTCTACAATACCGCTAAATGCTGGACGACGCGGGCGTCGTTGTTGACGGGGCTGTATTATCAGCAAGCTACCGAGCAGAAGATCCTCAATCAGAAAGTGGTGACGATTGCGGAAGTGTTAGGGCAGAATGGATACAAGACCATTCTTTCGGGGAAATGGCACCTGAATGGAGGTCAATTGGACAACCCTGAATTTCAGCCATTGGCCCGCGGGTTCGACGAGTTTTATGGAACGATTTTAGGAGCGGGCTCTTTCTATGATCCCTTCACGCTGCAGGATGGAAACGAGCTCATTGAGCCGGATGAAGGGTTTTATTATACAAACGCGATAACCGATCATGCAGTGGAGAGTCTTCAGTCGGTTGGGAAAGACGGGAAGCCTTTCTTCCACTACGTCGCTTACACTGCGCCGCATTGGCCAATGCAAGCGCCCGCGGAGGAGATCGAAAAATACAAGCGTTTGTACCGAAAAGGTTGGGACAAAGTTCGTGAGCAACGATTTACGAGGCAACTGAAATTGGGAGTCGCGGATGGAAGATGGGGTAAAAGTCCTCGGGACATGGAGGTGGTTGCGTGGAAAAACGCTCCAGATCGAGAATGGCAGATCCATCGAATGGCAACTTACGCTGCGATGCTGAACATTGTCGATCGAGGGGTGGGGCGAATCATAGATCAGTTGAAGGAGCAAGGAGCGTTTGATGATACATTGATTCTGTTTATGTCGGACAATGGAGGCTCGCCCGAAGATATTGGCTTTAATAACGGCGTCTTTTGCTTGGGCGGCAGTCAGACCACTCTCAAGGGAACGCACATTCAGGTGGGACGCGACCCGAGCGTATTGCCGGGTCCGGAAGAGACGTTTCAGGGAGTCGGTCGCGAATGGGCTAATGTGAACAACACGCCGTTCCGCCAGTTCAAAACTTGGAGTCACGAGGGCGGAATCGCGACGCCGCTGATCGCCCATTGGCCCAAGGGGATTGAGAGACAGGGGGAGCTGAGCGACCAGGTTGGCCATGTGATCGACATCATGGCGACTTGCCTCGAAGCGACTGAGGCGTCTTATCCTGACGAATACAAAGGGAACAGGATCTTGCCGCATGAGGGGAATTCGCTCGTTCCTGTCTTTGGGGGAAAATCTCTGGACGACAGGGAGCTGTATTGGGACTACGCCAACCATGCGGCGGTTCGTTTGGGCAAGTGGAAGCTTCTCGCGCCATCGACAAAGAATATCGAATGGGAGCTCTACGACATGGAGGCGGATCGTTGCGAATTGAGCAACCTCGCTGACGAAATGCCGGAGAAAGTCCGGGAGATGGCGGCGATGTATGAGGCGTGGATGGACCGGGTCGGCCCGGACCGCAACAAGCCCATCAAAGCGACTGTTGCCAAAGGACAATGATCGAGCAGTTATTCACAATATTGGCCTGCATAACCATTGGGTTGATGATTTTCGTCGTAGTGGGATTGTTGATTCGTAAAGCGATGAT
>JAJFLS010000051.1 GCA_021772595.1 Opitutales bacterium | reverse complement strand
CGCGTATCGCCGATCGATTTCGAAAGCGGACCTAAAGCGCCCGATGGCCTTCTATCGCGAAGCGGCCAGCGAAACCGGCTTCGAAGCGGGAATCGAGAGCGCATTGAGTTCGATCCTCGTCAGCCCAGAGTTTCTCTTCCGCGTCGAGAAAGATCCACCGAGGACGAGACCAGGCGAGGCTTATCGAATCAGCGATCTCGAATTGGCTACGCGAATGTCGTTCTTCATCTGGAGCAGTCTGCCCGACGAGGAATTGCTCGACCTCGCGATCGCGGGTAAGCTTAGCGATCCCGATATTCTCGAAGAGCAGGCGCGTCGCATGGTGGAGGACCCGCGTTCGGCGAGCATTGTCAGCAATTTCGCCAGCCAATGGCTTCAGTTGCGAAACCTCGATTCCGTTACGCCAGACCTGCGACTATATCCAGATTTCGATGACAACCTGCGCCAAGCTTTCCGCAAAGAGACCGAACTTTTTCTCGAAAGCGTTTTGCGGGAGAATCGCAGCGTGATGGATTTGATAAAGGCGGACTATACTTTCCTTAACGAGCGGTTGGCTCACCATTACGGTATCCCTGGCGTTTTCGGGAGCCGATTTCGCCGTGTGGAATTGGATCCGGAACACAAGCGTGGCGGACTTCTCAGACAAGGCAGCATTTTGACGGTCACATCTTACGCGACACGCACGTCGCCGGTCATTCGGGGCAATTGGATCTTGGAAAACGTTCTCGGAACTCCGGCGAAGCCACCACCGCCCGACGTTCCCGCGCTTGAGGAGAACAAGGTCGACGCGACGCTTTCTATGAGGGATCGCCTCGCCGAGCATCGAGCGAATCCCGCCTGTTCGAGCTGCCACAATCTCATGGATCCGCCGGGCTTCGCCCTGGAGAATTTCGATGCGATTGGACGCTGGCGAGAATTCGACAACGGCGCCTCGGTGGACGCTTCGGGAGGACTTCCGGACGGGAACGTCTTCGAGGGAGTGGAGGCGCTGGAAGATGGCGTCATGGAGCGGCCTGAGCTTTTTGTTCGCGCTTTGAGCGAAAAAATGCTTACGTTCGCTCTCGGTAGGGGCGTTGAAGTGCACGATGCCCCGGCCGTTCGACAAATCGTCAGAGAAGCGCAAAGTAATGACTACCGCTTTTCGTCAATCATTCTCGGTATTGTAAAAAGCGTCCCCTTTCAAATGAGAGCGAAGTCGCAATCGGAATACGCAGTAGCCCAATCTGCAGACAGATAGAATAACGCCATGAGATTCATCACGAAAAAAGCCATTCCTCGCAGAACGTTCATCAAAGGGGTGGGAGCCTCCTTTGCGTTGCCTCTCTTGGATGCCATGGTGCCAGCTGCGACGGCCGCAGCCAAAACGCCTGCCACAGCGGCTCGACGTCTCGGATACGTCTTCATGCCGATGGGGTGCGACCAATCTCGTTGGACGCCGGGGAGCGACAACACTTTGGACAAGCTCTCGCCGATTCTCGACTCGCTAGCGCCTGTTAAGGACAAGGTCACTATTCTGACCAATATGGAGCTGAGGAATGCCTATCCCGGTTCGCATGCCACTTCGAATTCATCATTCCTCAGCGCCGCCAAGGCGAAGGTCACCGAGAGCACTGACTACTACCTGGGCACAACGGCGGACCAAGTCGCGGCTCAGCAAATCGGCCAACAGACACAGCTGCCATCACTGGAACTCGCGATGGACCTGCTTCAGCTCGTCGGGCAATGCGACAACGGCTACGCGTGCGTCTACCAGAACAATCTTTCCTGGTCTTCGCCTACCACGCCGCTTCCCGCCGAAGCGCATCCGCGCATCGTGTTTGAAAGCCTTTTTGGAGAAGGCGGCACTCCCGAGGAACGTCGCGTCGCTTTGCGGAAGCGAGCGAGCTTGCTCGACTCGATCGCCGATGACATGAATCGCCTGAAGCGCGGCCTTGGGCAAGCCGACCGCACGCGCATCTCCGAATATCTCGATTCGATTCGCGAAGTTGAACGCCGCATCCAAAAAGCCGAGACAGACACGGAGGACAATGCGCTGCCCGATCTCGATCGCCCGATGGGAGTTCCCGCATCATACGCGGACCATGCGCGGCTGATGTTCGATTTGCAGCTTCTCGCGTTTCAAGGAGACATTACGCGCGTCACTACTTTCCAGATCGCGCGCGAAACAAGCAATCGATCGTATCCGGAAATTGGAGTTTCGGATCCGCATCATCCGCTTTCGCACCACGGCGACAATCCGGAGAAAATCGCCCGGATGGCCAAGATCAACGCCTTCCACGTTTCGCGGTTCGCCGTGTACCTCGAGAAACTCAAGAACACTCCCGAAGGAAATGGCTCCTTGCTCGACAATGTTCTGCTCCTTTATGGAAGCGGCATCGGCAATCCTAACGTGCACGACCACACGAACCTGCCAATTATCGTCGCGGGCGGGGCTGGCGGCATGCAGGGAAATCGTCATATCCGTTACAAGGAAGTGAAGCCTCTCGCCAACTTGCATCTCACTCTGCTTGACAAAGTAGGCGTCCGGTTGGATTCGTTTGCCGATAGCAATGGCAAAATCGATGAGCTTTTCGAGCCGCTGTCGGTATAGACCTGCGAGTTAAATTGAGGATTTCGCTATGAGAACTTCGCCGATGCTTAAAAAGATTTTCGTTTTGGGACTGACGCTGTTGTTCAGCCTGACAGCTCGTGCGGGCGAGAGTGTTCTCGCCGACGCGGCTGAAGCGAATGACTCGGCGCTGATCGGATCGCTTCTCGAACAAAAGGCCGATGTCAACGCCTCGCAAGTCGACGGTATGACCGCTCTGCACTGGGCTGCCTATCACGATGATTGGGAGCTTGCGAAACGCCTATTCGACCGAGGCGCTAATGCAACTGCCGAAAACCGTTATGGCGTGACGCCACTCTATCTAGCATGCATTAATGGCAATGCGAACCTTGTTCGAAAGCTCCTCGATTCGGGAGCGGATCCCGACAGTGCCATCAACGGAGGCGAGACGGCATTAATGACAGCCGCTCGCACCGGAAAGATCGGCGCCGTCGAAGCTCTCATCGAAGCGGGCGCCGATGTGAATGCCAAGGAGCGCAGAAAGCAAACCGCGATAATGTGGGCAGCGGCCGAGGGGCATGTCGAAGTGGTCCAGGCGTTAGTTGACGCGGGAGCCGATTTTCAAACGCCATTGAAATCTGGGTACACGCCATTCTTTTTCGCATTAAGAGAAGGCAAGGTGGATGTGGTAAGATTGTTTCTCGATGAAGGAGTCGATATCAACGCGGCGATGAAACTTGAAAATTCCAAGGGGAAGCTGCCGAAAGACGGTACGAGCCCTTTGATTTTGGCTGTCGAAAATGGTCATTACGATTTGGCTATCGAGCTGATCGATGCGGGAGCGGAGGTGAACGACATGCGTTCGGGTTTTAGCGTCCTGCACACGCTCACTTGGATTCGGAAGCCGGACATCGGAGAATCCGCGAGCGGAGATCCGCCGCCTCGTGGATCGGGCAGAAGAAATAGCGAACAGTTTATACGCGACATCGTTGAACGCGGCGCCGACGTCAACGCGCGTGTTGAGCGCGGCCGAAAAGCGGGGAATGGCCACGTAAGCATGATTGGAGCGACCCCGTTTTTTCTTGCCGCCGATCGGGCCGATCTCTCTTATATGAAGCTTCTCGTCGAACTTGGGGCGGATCCATTTATTACGAACGAGGACGAATGCACTTCGCTGATGGTTGCCGCCGGAATCGGAAGTCGGGCTCCTGAGGAAGAAGCGGGCTCCGAGACGGAATGCCTTGCTGCTGTCGAATACTTGGTATCGCTCGGTGCCGATGTGAACACGGTCGATGCCAATGGCGAAACAGCGATGCATGGGGCGGCCTATAAAAATATTCCCATGGTCGCGCAGTATTTGCATGAGCAAGGCGCGGATATCCAGATTTGGAATACTAATAACAAACTTGGTTGGACGCCGCTATTGATTGCGGAAGGCTATCGCCCTGGGAATTTCAAGCCTTCGTTTGCAACGGTCGATACGATAACGGCGATTATGCTAGGGCAGGGAGTGGAACTGCCAAAGGGGCGGCCTAAGCCGACGAATTACGATCCGTGAGCCAATTTTGGGATTTGTAGGAGCCTGCTTGCAGGCGATTATTTTTTTGTTTGATGAATCGTATAAATCGCCTGCAAGCAGGCTCCTACAATTATTTGACCGCTCCGACTGAAACTTCTTTTGATGTGCTGGCAGTCCCCTTTGAGAAGATAGATCTGATGTAGGCAAAGAATCGAACTCTCAGATCGTCGAACAGCGTATAGAAGAGGGGGACGATCAGGAGCGTGAGAACGGTCGAAGTCAGCAAACCGCCGATCATCGATATTCCTAGAGGAGCGTAGGACATGTCCATCATCTTGGTGTCGCCCAGCGACATGGGGATCATTCCGCAGATGGTGGTGAGCGAGGTCATCCAGATGGGGCGAAAGCGCCGCTTACCGGCTTCAATGATTGCTTGGGCTCTCGGGAGTCCTTCGGCGCGGAGACGCGTGACGAGATCGATGAGGACGATGCCGTTGTTCACGACGACGCCGAGCAAGATGATAATCCCGATAGATGCCATTATGTTGAATGTCGTGCCGGTAAGGTAAAGCGTCCAGACCACGCCGACTCCTGCCAATGGCATTGTGAGAAACACGCAAAACGGTAGGATGAACGATTCGAACATGGCGCCCATCAGCAGAACGATGAAGACCACGATCATGATCAATGTGAAGGTGAAGGTATCGTTGGATTCCTGCATTTGCTGATAGCGGCCGCCTTTGTCCCAGCGATAGCCGCGCGGCATTTCCAGGTCTTGCATGACGGCGTCGGTTTGCTTGAAGAGCTCCTTCGAGTCTTTCTTTGTCGCGATGCCTCTTACGCGGAGAATGGTCTTTCGATCCTGCCGGCGGATGGTGTTGGATCCTCCCTCGTAGGAAAGCGTCGCCAGCGACTCCAGAGGGATTTGAGTTCCGTCGGCGCCTTGGAAGGCGAGTTTCTTGATTTGGCTAACCGATTCGCGATCCTCCTCTTCGAGCCAGACACGTATCCGAATTCCCCTGCCATTTTCGTCGTAGTAGTAGCCTACTTGGTTTCCTCCGATGGCGTATGCGATCGCTCCCGAAATGGTTCGCGTATCGACGCCTAGCCGCTGGGCATTTTCGCGATCGAGCGAGATGTTGAGGTCCTGCCGAGTCATGTCCTCGTCGGTTTCGACGGCGATGAGTCCATCCACCGATCTCAACCGCCGTTCGACCTCCTTGCTGATTCCCCGAAGCGTTTCGGTGTCGTCTCCATAAAGCGTGACATTGAACGACTGCGTGGGGTCTTGATCGTTGCGGCTAAATCGCAGCCGCGTGCCTGGAGGCGCGGAAATGTTTTTGCGCAAGTCATCGATAATCTCTTTGCGAGTCAGATGAGGGTTTTTCCAGATCCCAATCTTCTCTGCGAAGCCTTGGTAGGCGGCTACGTACCAGGGACGAATTACCTCATTGAATCGAAGCATTACCGAACCGTAAGTCGCGTAATAGTATGACGAGTAGGTGTCGTGATTATACACCGGCTTCTTCGAGTCGATGTAGTCGTAAACGGTATTGAGGTAGGCAGTGATCTCCTCGAGCTCCTGTCCGCCTGGGAAATCGTAGCGAAGTATGACGTCTTGCAATTGGCCGCCGCCGACGCTTTGACCGATTTTCTTGAACGGCACCGCGAACGAAAGAGCGAGCAGAAGGATCAAAGCTATGGACGCGTAGCTGCGGTGGTTCAAAGTCCAATTCAGCGCCCGCACGTACCATTGACTAATGCGCGAACTGCCAATCGGTTTTTGCTTGGCGTTGACTTTTTCCGCGAAGACTTTCGTGGCGAGCGGGATGAGAAGCAGGGCGATGAGAAGCGATGCGGAAAGACTGATCATTACGGGCACTCCGATCCGCAGGAGCCAGAACTGCATTTCGCTTCCTCCCCCCATTAGAATGAGCGGAAGAAAAACGACGATAGTCGTCAGCGTCGCCAAAGTGATCGCGAGCCCCATCTCGCTCGAACCGAAAAGCGCGGCATCTTTGGGGTTCGCGCCAAGCGTGCGCTTAACGTGTATGTTTTCAACGATGACGATCGAGTTGTCGACGACGAGTCCGACGCTAAGGAGCAGCCCCATCATAGTGGCCATGTTCAGCGACCAGCCGAGAAAGTAGAGTCCGATCACGGACATAAGTATGGAGAGAGGAATCGCCAGCGTGATGGTAAAGGTCATCTTGGCCGAACGAAGAAAAAAGAAGAGAACGATGACCGAGAAGAAGCCGCCCCAAAGTCCGGACTGTTTGAGATTCTCGACGGACTCAGTGACGTGTTTTCCCTGGTTCCAATAGACGTGGAAGTGCAGCGATTTTAGATCGGGCCGCTCCTGGAGCTCTCGAAACGTTTTTTCCACCGCTTCGCAAACTTCCACGATGTTAGCTCCGGAGGAGCGGGAGATGGAAATGCCGTAGCTTTTTTTTCGGTCAATCGTGAACAAGCTCCATTCATCGCGAGGCTTGTAGCCGATGGTCGCGACATCGCCGAGCCGCAAATCGTTTTCGGCGTCGATCGTGATGTTCTTGAATGCCTCAATATCATCGAGGCGTCCGACGGATCTGACGAAGAGCTCGCGATTTGATTCGCGAATGCTGCCAGCGCTCAAATTGAAGTTCTGGTCCCGCAATGTCAGGGCGAGCTTCGAGACGTTTATCTGATGCGCCCTCAGCTTGTCTTGATCGAGTTCGACTCGGATTTCGCGTCCGCGGAGTCCGTCAGCGTTGACGCTGCCTACGCCTTCGATTCTCTGGAGCGCGGGTAAAATGTGGCGTTCTGAGATGTCATCGACATCGAAGGCTCCTTCATCTAAGGTCATGGCGGCCCAGATGATCGGAATGTCGTTAGAGCTGAATTTGAAGAGATTGATGCG
>JAJFLS010000006.1 GCA_021772595.1 Opitutales bacterium | reverse complement strand
ATTTGGGAATGCAATGGGAAGCGGAGTCATTGTGTGAGGATAACCGTCATGAAAAAACTTTATGGCGTTGTTATAAATGTAAGGATGTAAACGCGCATGTAATTGAGCTGACTCCAAAATTATTTTGGATACTTGTGGATCTTTATAATTCCAAGGTCCTTTACCCATAGACATAGAAGTATGGAGGGATGCTATGCGAGCATTACGCATTAAATAAGTCTTTATTCTATTTGAGACTTCTCCGTCAAAATCTCGGCCTCCGAACATTCCGCCAACAATATCCATATAGGTTAGCGGAAATCCACTGTAAGAAAGGGTTAACGAATTAACAGGTCCTCTATCCTGATTCATATCAAAATTGAAATCTTCGATACGATGTATTTCGCCTGGTGAACTCAAATAGGAATTTCTAACCATTATTTGATAGCCCTTTTTCTTTAATGCTATATTGACTGCATCTATTTTGTCATCAGGAAATGAATAAGCTCCATAGCTATAAAGATCTTCCTTAAATCCATCAACTTGCCATTTTTCACACAAGTCTACGTACCATTTGACGGCTTCTTCATTATGAGCATCGAGTAGATAAACAAGGTCTTTTGGAAATCCTATTCTATAAGTTTTTGCTTTTTCATCCTCTTTTAAGAAATACCCATTTTCAAGGCCTTCCTTGGTGTAGGGGCCGTTATGAATAAAGGCTATCCTTAAGCCTATGAAGAACTTAAGTCCTTTCTTGTTGAAATATTGTTTGAAAGCTCCTGAATTTGGATATTTGTCCTTATCCCACATGCCAAAACTGGTAGTGGATTTGAATTTGTCATCGGTTTGCGGCCAAAAACCAGATCCGATGACCATCCATTTTAAAGGATAACCCAAATCTAAATAGTGGTCTATATCAGGCTTGATGGTTTCTTCTGATGTATTCCAAGCAAGTGCTCCCCAGGCTTCCCAGCCTACACCAAAAAAATCGTAACTAGGTTTCATTACGGGGAAACCATTCTCATTTCTTGCTTTTAGGAAATTCGAATAAATAGTTTTGGGATTTCCGAAAAAATAATAAAACGAAGATATCTTTTTAGCATTGCGACTTCCTTGTATAATCTCGTCTTTTGTATTTACTACTATTTTGGACTCCGGATCAATATTGATGAGTCCAAACTGATTGATTGGATAGATGGCAAAATTACTCACCATGCGCGAGGCGTATCCGTTCGATGAATTATAGTTCTTATTTACGAATCCAGTAATTTCTGTTTGAAATTTCCCTTTATTCTCGGGAAGCCTTTGCCACCAATTTGTTAAAACATCACCTAATCCATATCCTGGACTAACCCCTGCAGTGCGTAAAGCCAAGGCAATGGCCTTATTGTTCAGATTTTGGAGTTCAAAAAGGGCGATTTCTTTCTCCAGTTTTAGTCTGACGATTATTTTGTCTTTATTTTTGAGAGCTACTTCAAAGGAGTATACGCTATCGTTTACACCGGTATATTTTGTAGACTCAGCTAGAGAAAGGTTTTCAGGGGATCCAGCTAAGAGACCGGAAACAGGGTGAGCAGGAACGAGGATTGTACCATCTGCCTTTCGAAAACTATATCGAAATCCATCTTTGATTAAGACAAATTTAATGTTCTGACCGCTACTAATAATTATTTTATCTTTACCTTCTGATATAATTCCTTCGTTGCCAGCACATAGGTGTACCAAAATTAGCGAACAAAAAAAGAATAGGCATTTAAACAACCTAATTATTGGGAAGATTCGCGTCATTTCTTATCATGGAGTTTGGGGTGTTCTCTTTTAGGTCGTAATTACGCCGATAGGTCGACGTGGAATACAGTTTTTATTTGGGATGAGCTCTAATATTTGGAGGTTGACGACGACCTCCATCGACATTTGTAGGACTGGTCAGGTGAACCCATTTTCGAGGAGGACAGAGCTAGCCTTGCATGCCTGATTCTTACTTCGTGCCAAAGGTCTCGCTTTGGATGAGGGCGAGGACGAGATCCTGGAAGCCGTTGCCGTTTTTATGGTTTTCGAGAACAATGGTTTCGATCTCTTTTCTTTCGGCGTAGTTCGGGACGCGGCCGGTGGCGTAGGTCAGGAGCTTTTCAGAAAGGCATTGGGAAAAGAAGTCTATGTTGTCGACGAGCCAAGCTTTGAAATCGGTGATGTCCTCGATGGGAGTGCCATCCGGCAGAACGCCTGAGGATTCGATTGGGACATCGATTTTGGGCCATTCTTCGCGCCAGCGGCCTACGGGATCGAAGTTCTCAAGCATGAAGCCGATGGGATCGATTTGCTTGTGGCAAGTGGCGCAGGCTCCGTCGGCCATGTGTGCGGCAAGCATTTCTTTCGGGTTGGTGGTGCCTCGGATGTCGGGTGTGAGAGCTGGGACGCTTTTTGGGGGATCAGGAGGAGGCATGCCCAGGATGTTTTCAAGTACCCAAACGCCTCGCAGGACGGGCTGCGTATCGACGCCGTTTGCGGTGGCGGTCATAATGGCGGATTGGCCGAGTAGTCCGCCGTATCGTCCGCCGCGCTGCATGGGCAATCGATCGAGCGTTAAGCCTCTTTCATCCCTGTAAACGTCTTTTCGGATTAGTTCGCGGTCGGATTGGTATTGATAGTTTTTCTTGGCGAACTCGAGAGTAGTATAGGTGAAATCGGGATCGATGAAATCGGTTAAGGGCAGGTTCTCATTGAGCATCTCGGCGAAGAACCACTCAACTTCCGCTTTGGCTATTTGGATATCCGATTCGGAAAATTTGAATACAGGGTCCGGCATGATCTCGGGCAAGAGCTTCGTGTCGAGCCACTGACCGGTGAAGCTTTGGATCATGGCATCCTCGGGACGGCTGGGCAATAGGCGGCGGGCTTCTTTGCGTAGGACGTCGGGATTCGATAGGGATCCAGACTGGGCGAGCGCCAGCAGTTTCTCGTCGGGCGGGCCTTGAGTCAGAAAGTAGGAGAGTCGCGCGGCAAGATCGTATTCGTCCATTTCGCCCGGGCTGACCATCCGGTAGAGAAATCGAGGGGAAATGAGAATGTTGCGAATCAACAAATGGACGCCATCCTCGAACGAAGCGCCTTGAGCCCAGTGGCGTTTGGCGATGCTTAGAAAGGTGTTGATGGTTTGTTTGTCAACCGGCCGGCGAAAGGCTTGGGGAAGGAACTGCTCGAGCATTTGGCGGGTGAAGGCTTCGTCGGACTGACCGTGTTTCCGTTCGCCGAGCAACTGAGAACGCAATTCTTTGCGGCGAAGGTCTGTTGGGTCATCGACGGTCTTCAAGGGTCCTTCTACGGTGAGACCATGGATCTCGAGGGCGGGTCCGTTTTCGAAGTAGTAGTGGCACATGGCGTCGGCAACTTGATAGGTGCCTTGGAGAGAGCGAATCAGTTTCATGAGCGCTTTCGTCATTTCCGTATCCATGGTGGCCATACTCATGTCTAGGTTCGGATCGGCCAAATTCTTGGTGACGATTTCCCATCCATTCTTGCCGCGTAGTTGGACGATGCGCGTAACACTTAAATCGCCGTTGGGATAAACCGCTTTTTGCCAGGCGGCCAAAAAGCGGGGATCGCGTTCGAACCAGGCCCCTAGTTGATCGGCGAGGGCATTGAATTCGTGATCCATCTCTGCGTTGGTCCAGCGCAGTAGAAGGGTTTGGCCTTCGTAGAGGTCGGCCTCGAAGGTTACCGTTTCGGGGGATTCGGAGGAGAAATCAATCTCTTTGAGAAGCCGAAATGAGTCTGTAAAGGATCGATCGCTGGCGGTGAGCTCCCGCGCTCGGAATTCGAGTTTCATGGGCTCGTCGGAAATAGGAAGGAACTGGGAGGCGCTGATCGTTACGAGATAAGTGCCGGACGACATGATCTCGATACGGCTCGGCCAGGTGCAGCTGCGCATGATTTGCTCGGCTCGTGAAGCAAGTAGCAGGGCGTCGCCGCGCACGGTTGCGGCGGAAAAACTGAGCACCATGTCTTCTGGTCCGGCGTGTCGCGTGGTTGATTTGTGGGCAGGTTTTGCTGGCGGGAATATCTCGTCCGCGATCTTGGCGGCAACTTTGCCATAGGATTCCAAGAGCGGTGGCGAGAGCACCAGGCCTTCGCCTACGTTGTTGAATCCGTGAAACTCGGTGTCGCGAGGGAATCCGATCGGTAGGGTGAAATCGGTTAGGTTGAAGAGGCCGCGAATGGTGGCTTCGTATTCCGCTTGATTTAGGCGGCGCGGCAAGGTGCCTCCGATGGGTGTGTGCTCAAGCAAAGACGAATCCAGCCAGGCGAGAATGGATTCGCGTTCTTCGTCGCTGGGTTGTTTTTTCTTGGCAGGAGGCATGTGGCCGCCTTTTGCCATGAAGTGGGCTTTCTCCCAAAGCGTCCGGTTTTCCTTTAGGCTCCAATCAATGGTGAGGAAGTCCAGATTGAGGTCACCTTTCATTTCGGCTTCGTCGTGACAATCCAGACAATAGTCGGCGAGGATTTCGGCAGGCCGGTCGGGGATGGGGAGGTCTGTATTCGCGTGTAGGGAGATGGTGGTTACATGAGCGAGGAGTATCGCTAAAATGTAGGGTCTTCGCTTGCGAAGCGCCGCGTAGTTTGATCGCGTGACGCGGCATGTCGCAAGCGACAGCCCTACAAAGAGAGAGCTTAAAGGTGCGGGGTGCATATCCTTAACTAAAAAGCTGATTCATGTTGCGCGACGCATTTGAGAAGGAATCTACTTCCATTCCTAGGCGTTGCATCAAGGTGATGTATAGATCGCCCAATAAAGGCGCGTCATCTTTCGAACGGTCGATCGCGATGTGACTTCCGTGATCGAAGCCGCCTCCTGCCACAAGCGTCGGCAGATTTGCGTTGGAGTGACGGCTGGCGTCGCCCATGCCGGTTCCCATCAGGACGATCGTGCTGTCCAGCAGCGGCTTTCCTTCGGGGTCCTTCTTCTCCTTCAATTGATTTATGAATCCGCTCAAGCAATACATATGAGATTGCTCGATCTTGATGAGATCCTGAATCATGGCTGGGTCGTTGCCATGATGGGAGAGCCCGTGGTAGCCCGCTTTTAGAGGCTCGCCGTCGAAGGAGAAAACCTGCCCGAGACCATCGATGAAGAACGACAGTACGCGGCTCGATTCGGTCTCGATAGACAGTGCCATGAGGTCGTACATGAGCGTTTCGGCCTCCATGAGGAGATTGGGCGTGATGGGATCGGAGTCAGGGAGTTTGTAATCCGTCGTTGGAATTGGGTCGTCGATCGATGCGATCTGTTGGGTCATGCGCTTCTCGACCGAACGCAGCGAGTCGAAGTACTCGTCGAGTTTATCGCTGTCTCGCTGCGTGACGGAGTTCTGAAGGCGTAGGGCATCTTCCAATACGTAGTCGATCGAGCTTTTACCGCTACGCAGCATATACTCCATGCGATCTTTATCTGATTCGGACATGAAGAGCTCTTTGTAGAAAACGCTGGGACGTTGAACCATCGGAAGACCGATCCCTTGTTTGGTAAAGCTCATCGACTTGCTACCTTCGCCCGTGCCCGCGGTCAGCTGGACTGAAGGGAAGCGCGATTTTTGTCCGATCTGATCGGCGACCATTTGGTCGAGGGAGTAGGACTTGGGGGCGTTGCCGCAGAGGAAATTGCTCCAGGCGCCGTGTCCGTTGGGCGCTCGGTGGTCCATGCCCGAGAAGACGGTAAACGCGTCGCGATGCGGGTCGAGCGGCTTGAGGGTCTCGGGCATTGTATAGCCACGGCCCGCTTCTTTGGGGAAGAATGCGTTTTGGTGCAAGCCGAGGTAGGCGCCGACTGAAACGAGATTGCGGGCCTTTTTGACCGAGCCGGTCGAGGCGGTAGCGGCGCCAAGAATGGGAAAGGATTCGAGGGCGGGGAGCGCGATCAACGCGGCAGTGGACCGCAGAAATTGCCGTCGTCCGATACTATAGGTGCCTGGTAGGGTCGATTGGGTAGTCATGGTTCTAGAAGGGCCTAAGACGTTTTATTCTTAGCGAATTGTAGCCTGAATTGAAAGCGAATATCCTCAGAGGGCCGTGTGGACAAGCCGGGCGTGAGTCGACAGTTGACTGGTGAGGGTAGGGACGGACTGCCAGGCTGTCCGCATTGTCGTAGCAATGAAATCAAAAAAAAATCGCCTGCAAGCCACCGACAGGTCGGGGTCAATGACAGGCTCCTACATTCGAAAAGGCATCTATTCCCCGATACAGATCAGTTCGCGGATGGTTTGGGCGAACAGCTTGCCGCTTGAGTAGGTGATGTTGCTTCGGGTCCAGGCTTCGCCAAGCGGGCCTAGGTCGTTGATCGAAAGAAGCGCGTTTTCGTCGAGAATCTTTGCATTCCAATCGATGACATAGACCATGCCGTTCATGATCGGGACATAGAGATTCGCTCCAATCGCTGTCGGAATTTGGGCGGCGAAATGTCCCCAGCCGTTTCCTTGGGAACGAGCGTCTCCTAAAAGTTTGAATCCGCGCGTATTGACCATGCGGTTGGTTTTGAAGGTCCAGTAGGAGATTTTGGTTGGGACGTTGAAGATTTTTTCGGGCTTGGATTCCAAGTCGCTCTCGTTCCAAATAAAACGATCCGGTTTGTTGGGAACTCGCAACAAGCTTACGGGCAGCTGAAGGTATTCGACCTTTCCTGTATCCGCATCTATGCGACCGAGATAGTTGTGAATATAGCTGCGGAAGTAGTGATAATCTCCGACGAGCAAATTCGATTGGTCGCTCTTTTCGGACCGTGCAGTCGTTTTGAGATCCATCGATTTCGTGACCCAATGGTCTCCATCCTTCATCCGAACACTTACGTTTTGGGTTAGAGAAATTTTTCTAGAAATTTCTCCCGATTTAACATTCACCCACCAATGCTCCTCATCGACGATGATGAGGGCTTGTCCATTGTGGATGGGCTTCGTCTGCCGGGATTCATAGCCTTCGATCGGTAATTTCCAAATCTCGGAACCGTTGCGAGCATCGACGAGCGAAACACCGAGTGGTTGCTCGGGCGGCTCGTGTCCACCGCCTCGCCCTACGAGAAAAACGTCGCGACCATTTTCGAGTTTCAAGGGGAGGGGCTGACTCCCGATGTTTCCGCCACATTTGGTGGACCAGATGGGTTTCCCGGATTCGAAGTCGATCGCCTGAACCTGAGTCCAATCGGAAAGCGGGAGTTCCTCCTCGGGGTGAGGGTATCCTCCCTTTTCATCCGGCGGCCAATTCATCTGTATATAGATGAGCTTGTTATCTATGAGGAAAGGGGTTCCGCGGTAGGAGGAAAGGGCCTCGCGTCTCCAGATTCGATTTCCTTTCATGTCGAAACTTTCAATAGCGCCGGATCCGTTGAAGAAGGCTACAAGCTTGCCATTGGTGACCGCTGGCAGGCCCGAGCTGTCTCCCCAGCTGCTGGCAATCTTGAGGGGATAAATGCCCGGAATTTCCCGTGTCCAAAGTATGGATCCGTCTTTGGCGCTACAGCAGTAGGCGACGATGTCTTTGGCCAGTACGGTATCTGCTTCGACGGGCTTGTTGATAGTGAAGAAGAGTTTGTCTTTCCAGATGGTCACGGAGCTCTGTCCGAGCTCGGGTAGCGTTGTTTTCCATGCTATATTCTGATCGAGCGCGACGCTCCATTCACTGGGCGCCTTCGCGTCGCTGACGACGAACGTGCCGTTGGGCCCGGAAGCCTGTGGCCAGTTTTCGGCGCTTAGGTGGCCCGTTGACAGTGCAAGGGAGAAAAGAAAGAGGAATGTGGCTTTCACGAATTTGGGGTTAAGTGCCTAATAAATTGAGAGGTTTGTTTTAACAGGATGCGCTCGTTCTTCGTTGGCATTATCCCGCTTCCGTCTTCGCTGCGTCGCGACAAGAAACGGCAACATGATGGGGGATTGATATTCGGTTTGTCGACCATGGATTTCGGCTCTGATGATGCTGGCTGCAGTTCATTCAAGCGTTGGTCCACAGTAGCTCGAAGCGCGAAGTGGGAAGCGGTGAAACGATTTGCCAGATAAATCGCCTTGGAGCGAGGAGGGGGCTTGAACTTCGCTTGCGAGACTTACGCCATCTACAGGTTTTCTAAGAGAGTGTTTAATAAGTCAATTCGGCGAATCGTAAGAACGGGACGGCGCTCGTTCGCTACCCTGGAATTCCCTTCAAATAGGTGAGTGTAGGAGCGCGAGCTCAGCTTCTTCTGTAGACGCTGATTTTTATTGGCAACTGGCTAAGGTCGTCCATCCATTTAGATTGCCGATTGTAGGAGCTTGCTTGCAGGCGATTAATTCCTTGGGTTGCACTGAAGAATATCGCCTGCAAGCAGGCTCCTACAATTAACCAAACGTGCAAATAAGGACTTATCAGACACGCCCTAAGATGCTCCGATTGAACCTATTTAGAATGTCATCGAGTAGGGCTGGACAGGAATTGAAAGTTTTCAGAGACTCTGATCAACAATCATGAGTATCCTGAATAGAACCACTCGATACTGTTTCTCGCTACTTTTATTCACCTCATCGCTTTTTGCTGGGCCCGAATTTCAAAGTGAGCCGCAGTTGATTCGTAATCCCAATCCAGCTGCACCCTTAGCGGGTGTATTGACCTTCAAAGCATCGAAAGGCGTATCCACAAAGATCATCGGCACCACCGAAGGACATCGCTTTGACATAGAATACGGTAACGACAAAGATCCCGCCATCGGACTTCCTGTGGTAGGAATGCGAGCCGGTAAAACCTATGTTATAACGATTCAGATTCGCGATGCCAGCGGCGAAGCCACTTATCGGAAACCGCTATCGATAAGCTCTCCCGCCTTGCCCGACCGGTCGGACATGATGCCGCGAATAGTTGTTGAGGCGAATGATCGTGCGGCTTCATCCAAGGGATTTACGCTGTTTAATCCGAGGCGGAGGATTCCACTAGCGATCGAGGATTCGATTTCGGCGGAGTCGGAGTTCAATGCTAATCTCGGTATGCTGACGGTGGTCGATGCGGATGGTGAAGTGATCTGGTATTACCACGGCGATTCCCGCATCACTGATTATCGCCCGATTTCGAACGGCAATATCGTATTTATTACATCGGATAATCGATTGATTGAAATCGATGTGTTGGGAAACACGATTGCCAGTTGGTGCGCTGCCGATCGCCCTTCAACAGATGGAGCTTGTCCGAAAGAATCAATACCCGTGGACCTGCCCACCTTTCATCATTCGTTTCAGGAATACGAGAATGGCGATTTTCTCATCCTCAGCACGGAGATTCGAAACCTGCCTGACTACTATACTAGCGAGACGCAGATAGATGCCCTGCGCAAGACTCAACAGGTAGTCGGTGATGTAGTGGCCCGCATGACGCGGAAAGGAGAAATCGTCTGGAAGTGGAAAGCCTTCGATCATTTGGATCCTTATCAGATTGGCTACCTGACGTTCTCCAACTATTGGGTACGTAGAGGGTTTCCCAATGCAGTCGACTGGAGCCATGCCAACGCCGTCCGAATAGTAGACGACGGAGATTCGTTTCTAGTAAATTTCAGACTGATTTCAGGCATTGCGAAAGTGGGAGTGGATTCTCAGGAAATCGAGTGGATGGTCATTACCGATCCTCAAGATATTAAAGGCGACTTGGCCGAGAAAACGTTCTCGATGAAAAATTCAAAGGACTGGTTCTGGATGCCGCACGCGCCTTGGATCACCGAAGATGGTACGCTCCTCCTGTTCAATAACGATAATTTTGGCGCGCGACCCTTTGCTTCGTCGCTACCGCCCGCAGCGATTCGCAGCCGGGCCGAAGAGTATAAATTCGATGTAGATACACGCGAGTTGACGAAGATATGGGAATCCCGTTTTCCGGGCGAAGTCCCCCTGCGAAGCTGGGCGATGGGCAGCGTTCAACCGCTGCCTAATAAGAATGTGCTCGTTGGATACGGAATGCTGTTTCGTCCGGAAGGCATTGAAGAGCTCACCTGGCCGAAGCGGCTTGCACATCCAGGCTGGACGCAAATCCGAGAATACACAAAGACCGATCCTGCTACTCTAGTCTGGAGCCTGACTTTGCTTCCATTGACCGAGGAGAGTGAAATCGGTTGGGCTATTTACGGCGGACTAAGACTCCCCAATTGGCCGCCCACTGGTTACACAGAGTGAGCAGTTTAAGCTGTCGGACGATTGCTTTGGTAGGGAGGACCGGCGTGCCGCGATGGTGTCAACTTAAGCTGACCTTGCTAGAATCCACGCCGTCCTGCGCCTGCGCATAGGCGTCGACTTGAGTCTAAACAGTTGGCTCCATTGCAGATTCCACGCCGAAGTCTCGGCGTAGCAATGTATCCAGCGGGCAGGTTTGCTTCGCCATCTACGCTCCGCTCCGTCAGCGGGATGAGACAAGAAACTCAGGCTAAAGCACTGAGCTACAATGAAATCCATTTGTGAGAATTCGTGAAATTGCTTCGCCATCTACGCTACGCTGCGTCGTGGGCAAAAATATTCTTGTCTCAGAAGAGCTACGCGAGGAACTCGCGTGGATTTCAGGCGATTTCAGTTAAGTTGACGCCTATGCAGAGTGCCGCGTTGGTTTTGTCTGCTTCTGCGGCACGTCGTTGCCCTATCTGATGTTGCCTATTCGCCGTATTTTCAAAAAAATCGAAAAATTTTTTAGTGGTTTTCGGTTTCTCATGTGTTCACTGGCTGAGGGATACCGTTTCTCTCTATTTTATTTGGCTCATGCCCCCGCAGGATTCAGAACAGGCTCGATGGTTTGTCGACGAAGTGCTCCCTCACGAGAAGGAGTTGCGCGCGTGGCTGCGGGCTCGTTTTCCTGGAGCAGGGGATGTGGATGATTTGGTGCAAGAGGCGTTCACGCGCTTGCTGAAGGCCCACGAATCCGGTCCGGTCGTGAATCCGAGGGCCTATCTCTTTGTCATTACGCGGAATATGGCTCTCAATCAGCTCAGGCATTTGCGTTACGAACGGCCGCCGGACGCGGAAGAAGTGGATCCCTTGAGCATCGTCGACGACATCAATAGTCCGCCTGATTCGATCGTAAAGAAGGAGGATCTTCAGCAACTGATAAAGGCCATCCAGTCGTTGCCCAATCGTTGTCGTCAGGTCATGACCTTGCGCAAGATTTACGGACTGTCGCAGAAAGAAGTGGCTGATCGTCTCGGCATATCCGTTCACACGGTTGAAGCGCAAGGAAGCATCGGCTTGCGCAAATGCATAGAGTATTTCCGGTGCCATGGATATTTAGCTCATTTTGAAACATGAAAACATCATCGAATCAATTTCCTGAAAATCCTGAGATCGAGCGCGAAGCTTCCAATTGGACGATGCGCATCGATAGAGGTCTATCTGCTGAAGAGCAGGACGCCTATTCTCAATGGCTCGCCGAGGATACTCGCCACCGTGAAGCGATTGCTTTGCATCGATGGGGCTGGGACGAGTTTGATCGGCTGGCGGGATTGCAAACGACGCATCACGCTCAGGTAGATCCGGATCTGCTGGCGCCGGGGAATCGGTTTGCCCGGAGATCGCCTCTGGTCAAGGGCTTGTTCGCGGCGATTCCGTTGGCGGCATCTATCGCGATCATGGCGATCGCATTCTGGCCAGACCGCGCTTCGAAACCGACTCCCTTTGCCTCCAAAGCGGCCATTGAACTGATCGCTCGCATTGAGCAGAAGCCATTGGATGACGGCTCGGTGATTGAGCTCAATCGCGGCGCTGTCGTTGAAACGCATTACACACCCGAATTTCGTCGTGTGACGCTCGTTCGGGGAGAGGCTAATTTCCAGGTGGCGAAAGACCCCAGTCGGCCCTTTGTGGTCAATGTGGCAGGAGTGGATGTCCGAGCAGTCGGAACCCAGTTCAATGTGCGCCTGACTGGCGATACGGTGGATGTCATTGTGTCGGAAGGCGTCGTCAGTGTTTCAGCCAAAGAACTCCTTCGAAATGGAGTCTCCGGTTTTGAAGAGCCGCTCCTTGAAGTGGGCCACCGCGCTGTAATGAGATTGGGGGATGCTCCTCGTTTGGATGTAACCATATTGAGCGCGTTTGAGATGGATCGCGAATTGGGATGGCAGCCGCGCCTCATGGATTTTGACGATGTACCGATGAGCGAAATCGTTGCGGCCTTTAATCGAAGCAACGAGGTTCAGTTAAGCCTGGGAGACGCGTCCCTGGAAGAAATGCGACTGAGCTATTCGCTCTGGTCAGACAATGTGGAAGGTTTCGTACGTCTGATGGAGAGCAGTTTTGGCATGAGGGCGGAGTGGCAAGGCAGCTCTGAAATCGTCCTGCGCGACGCGAGTGGCGG
>JAJFLS010000500.1 GCA_021772595.1 Opitutales bacterium | reverse complement strand
GCATTTCTACGTCCGTCAAGGCGTCGGCTTCGACGAGATGGACACTGCCCAGCGCAAAGCCGCTTTCGGACTCCTCCGCGCCTCGCTCAGCGCAAAAGGCCTCAAGCTTTCGCGCGACATCATGAATCTCAACCGTACGCTCGGCGAGTTGAACAACGACGATTTCGACCAGTACAACGAGTGGCTTTACTGGATCACGATCATGGGCGAGCCTTCCGCAACCGAGCCCTGGGGCTGGCAGATCGACGGGCATCACCTCATCATCAACTACTTCGTCCTCGGCGACCAAGTCGTGATGACTCCTCTTTTCGTTGGCTCCGAGCCCGTCGTCGCAGAATCCGGCCAATTCAAGGGGACCGCCATTCTACAAGCGGAGCAGGATCAGGCCCTCGCGTTTATCCAATCCCTCGATTCCCAGCAGCAAGCCGAAGCGATCATCCAATCCAGCAAAACCCGAAACAACAATCTCACCGAAGCCTTCAAAGACAACGTCGTCCTGGACTACGCCGGTGCGAAGGTCTCCAGCTTTTCCAAAAAGCAGAAGACCCGACTGCTTAAACTCATCGCCCTCTACGTAGACAACATGGACGACGGCCACGCCAAGGTTCGCATGGACGAAGTCGAAGCCCACTTGGACGACACTTATTTCGCCTGGATTGGCGGAGTCGCAGACGACGACGTCTTCTATTATAGAATACACAGCCCAGTCGTCCTAATCGAGTTCGACCACCAAGCCCCAGTCGGCATGCGCCAATACTATCCCGACCGCAGCCCCATCCGCCAGCACGTCCACGCCGTCGTCCGCACCCCCAACGGCAACGACTACGGCAAAGACCTGCTCAAGCAACACCACGAAAAGGTTAAGCACTAGGTCCTATGACTGGACCAAGGTTAAGTATTTAGCAGCTTCTAGACATAGTAAAAGAAGCTGATTAAAATCTGTATTACTGTAAAGGAACCCTACATTTCTACCATATACTCAACCCATTGATTTATAAGATCTTACCAACTTATTAAGCAGGATGTCTTTGAACCGTCGGTATAGTTTACACTTTCGGGAAAGGGTTGGTTTTGAGGGCTATTTTTTAACTCACTTATATCCAATCATTTAATGAAAATTAAATTGATTGTTTCTACGATTGGCAAGAGTTATGCTACGCTTATTAGAATAATCAACCATCAGTAATCCACATGCAAATGAAAGGTTTATCCAAATACATCTCCAAAGTCGCTTTCGCGTTCGTTGTGATGATCGTGCCAACTGTTGAAGCAAATCTAATTGATGCCCCTAACGGCCTTGGCCCGATAGCAGGCAATGACGATCCATCCGGCATTCAGACCATTTTCTTTCCAGGAGGAACCCCTGTAATTGAGCTTCTATACAAAGCCGAATACGACGACGGTGTATTCGACAAAGACGAGGGTCTTTTTGCGGCTGGTGGCCCCAGTGGCCCTAATTTCACGATAACAGGTCTCAGTGGAAGCTCAGACGATACTGCAACGATTTCCTGGGACCTTAGCACAACTGACTTTTTTCTCACCGCTGTTGTTTGGAAAGGTTCAAGCAGCTGGGTATATTCAGGCGTTGCTGCTGATCAAACGAAAGTGGGTGGCCCTCATGACATCAACATGAGCCTTCTCAATAACTCAGCCATTTCGCACATTGCGTTCTATGGCTTCGAAGGCTCAACTGATGTTCCTGACACTGGAACCACTTTAGCGCTTCTTGGTATTGGTATGATGGCACTGGCTCTCGTTCGCAGGAAACGAAGCTAAAGACTCCTGCTCATTCAATTTCCAAAAGTCCGCAGTCGCTTGCGGACTTTTTTTGTGCCTGCATAGCTGGATGCAAATTACCCTAATCCTAATCGTTTCTCTTTTAATCCCAGCATTCGTCGCCCATGCGGCCGCTCCCAAAGTCAGCACGCAAATCATCGCCTACAAAACAATCGGCGAAAGCGAGAGCCTTGTCCTCAAGCGATACGGCCCGTCGGGTCAGGACGCCGACACCGCTCTCCCTTGCGCGGTTTTCTTTTTCGGAGGCGCCTGGAACGGCGGCGACATCAGCCACTTCGCGCCTCAAGCCGAGCACCTCGCCAAACGCGGCATGGTAGCAATCTGCGCTCAGTACCGTACTCGAAAATCGCATTCCGTCCCGCCAAACGTCTGCCTGGAAGACGCCAAAAGCGCCATCCGCTACGTTAAGACAAATACAGAGAAACTCGGAATCGATCCCAACCGAATCGCCGTCGGCGGCGGTTCAGCCGGAGGGCACCTCGCCGCCGCAACCACGTTTTGCGAAGGCTTCGACGCGCCCGGCGAAGACACATCGATCTCCACCCGCGCCAACGCCCTGCTTCTCTTCAATCCCGTCATCGACAACAGTGCGATCGGCTACGGCCACGAGCGGGTTAGCGAATTCTGGAAAGCCTTCTCGCCCCTCCACAACGTAGACGCGGCTCCGCCCACCCTCTTCCTCTTGGGCGACATCGACAAGCTTGTCCCCGTCTCAACCGGCCGCGCTTTCAAAGCCGCGATCGAAAACAACGGAGGACGCTGCGAACTCAAGATCTTCGAACAGGCCGAGCACGCCTTCTTCAACCCCGACCGAACCAGCGCCAACGGAAAAGCCTATTTCGAGGAATGCGTCCAAGACATGGACACCTTTCTCGTCGAGCTCGGCTACCTCTCGCCCGAAAAATAGCCGGTCCACTCATCCGCAGGGGCAGCGTCTCTTCGCGACCTTTGCGTTCTTCGCGACCTTGAACCCGCAAGGCGGGTGGGCGGTTTATTCTTCTTTGGTTGCGGCTCGGTTGCTCAAGGCAAACCGCCCAAATTTCAAACTCTTGCCAAAAACTCGCGCCGCGAAGAGTTTCATTGAAACACCGGACCTAATCGCTTGTTTTATCCCGGAAACCCTTTTAACAATCAGGTACATGCAGAGTATAGGCGAACGTCTGGAAGAAGCGCGCAAGCGCAAAGGTATCACGATTCGAGAAGCCGCAGAGGCTACGAAGATTCGTGGCGACTACCTGAACAGCTTCGAAAGCAATACCTTCAAGATCAATATCCCCGACATCTACATTCGCGGATTTCTGCGCTCCTACGCGGACTACTTGAACGTCAATTCCGACCAGGTGATGACCGACTACAACGCCCATCTCATGGGCGAGGGCAAATCCGCCAGACGCGAAAACCGGGAGTTCTTCGGCAGACTCGAACTCCAACAGCCTATAATTTCCGAAGAAGAGCAAGCCGCCCCCAGCCCAAGTCCAAGCCCTGAGCCGCCTCGCTCTCAAGATAGAGACGACAGCGAGCCCATTTCGATTTGGGACAAGTTCAACGTCGACAAAGAAGTCGCCATCAAGATCGGCATCGCCGGCGTCCTCGCAGTTGCCGTCCTCATAGTCATCATCTGGGGCTTCGTTGCGTTCTTGGGATCCGAAGAGCCCCCCGCCGATTCCAATCTGACCGAAACGCCAGCGGTCGCCCCCGCTGCCGGAGCAACGCGCTTCACGCTCGTCGCCAAGGAAGACGTGCGGGTCGAGGTCAAGCAAGTCGATGGCGATTTGCCGCTTTTCTTCGCAGTCCTTCCGCAAGGCCAAGAAAAGGAGCTGACTGCGATTGGCAGTATCCGAATCAATTACAGCGACGCCGCCGCTCTTTCGATCCGCATTGGCCAGAAAGACTACCAAATGAGAGCGGACCGCAGTTCCATACGCATTACGCCTGCCACGATTCTAAAGCAGCAGCAGGAAGGGAACTAGCATTCGCCATCGCGGATGCACGCGTGCCAGCGAGGCACTCATTCGATCGCGATCGTCTTTCTAAACGATTTCGTGATCACCTCGCCACCTTCGATCGCGGGCAAGAAAACCCAATCGCCAATGGACTCGAGCACTGTTTGAGCAAGCTCCTTGTTCGTCGTCTTCACGATGTTAGAAGCGATCGCCCGACCGAGAGGATCGACCGTAACCTCGATCGTGAATGTGGATTTCTTGCCTTTTCGAAAACGCTCGATCCCAGGAATAAATCCGTAGGCTAAGTCCGGTTCTCGGTCACCAATATCTGAATACTCCGCAATCTGAATCTCCTCCGCGAATTGCGCCAGCTCCCCGAACACGAACAACCCGCTCACCATAGATTCGATCGGAACGCCGCCAAATATCGCCGGCTTATAGCGCGTGTTGATCACCGCTTTTTGCGCCTCTCGCAAAAACGCCGCGTTGTCGGCCGCCATCTCGATGATCTGCGTCGCCCTACCATCCGTTCCAATCGAAAAGACCAGTTCCGCCAATCCCGAAACGCCGCTCCCCACAAGCTCGGCCGGATAGCTCGGATAAAACTCCTCCTCGACCGCCGCTCGAACCGCTTCCGCGCCGCTGTAATCGCGAAGCTCAGGCGCCCTCGCATCCGGCGGACCCTCGCCCTGAGCGCTCGCGGCGGGCGACGTTACCGTCAAAGTCGCGTTGTCCCGCTCCGGATCAATGACCTCGATCTCCTCCCCCTTTGAAAAAAACAGATACCGATACTGCCCGCCACCAAAGCCTGGATTGACCGGCATATGCAGCTGGACCCGGTTATCCTCCCCCACCTCGATATCCCCGATCTCCCGCATGACGAAGGTCTCTCCGCCGCTCTCCGGAACGATGACAAAAAGAGCGAAGCAATCCTCGAAATCCCGATCCGCAGAAAGCTGCGCTGTGAACTGGAAGATGAACGAGTCTTCCGTCGTCGCATAATTCGGCCCCATCGCGGCATCTTTTGACAAAACCTGAACCGATCCATCCGTATAGTAGTCCGCCGGGGCCACGCTCATTTGGCCATCGAATACTCTAGAAAGCTCCCCATCCAGTACCACCAAAGGATCGTTCCGGTCCATCGCTATCACTCGAAGCATCTCTTCCCCCTGATTCACAAGCACTTGCGATTGAGCAAACCCAGAAAACCCCACGCCCGCCATGTGAGCGGCCAGAAGAAACGACACCATCTGAATCGACTTGTCCATTGAGCGAAACCGCGCTCCTGCCAATCGATTAACAAGAGCACGTCCTGAGCCTAGGACAATCCGGGGAATGAGCAAGACTCCGGCGCATTCATTATCCAGCCCCAAAACCCGCCCCACATCCAAAATTGCGTTGAACCCAAAGCGCCCGACGCCTAGACCAACCCAATGAGCAAGTTCACCATCGCCATTGGCTCTGACCACGCGGGATATAATTACAAGCAGGCGATCATCGCCCACCTAACCGAACGCGGATTCCCCGTGAGGGACTACGGCACCGACTCGACCGATTCCTGCGACTATCCCGACTTCATCCGGCCTGTCGCTGAAGCCATCGCCGCCGGCGAATACGACCGCGGCATCGTCCTGGGCGGTTCCGGCAACGGCGAAGCGATCACCGCAAACCGAATCCCCGGCGTTCGCTGCGGCGTCTGCTGGAATACTCAACTCGCGATCTGGAATCGGTCGCACAACGACGGCAATGTCCTGGCTCTCGGCGAACGCACCGTCACGGAAGAAGACGCCCTCGACATCGTCGATACTTGGCTCGCCACCGAATTCGAAGGCGGTAGACACGTCGCCCGTATCGAAAAAATCGACGCGAAACGCTACGCGTGATCTAATTTAGGAATTAAGTACGAAGAAGTGGTCTTCCAAACCATCGATTCTTCATCATTCTTAACTCTTAAATCTTAATTTAAAACCATGCTTTATAGACGACTCGGAAAATCCGGATTGAAGGTCAGCGCTCTGTCCTTCGGTTCCTGGGTCACCTTCGGCGAGCAGGTCGGAAATTCCGTCGCCGAGTCGTGCTTGCGAACCGCATACGACGCCGGAGTCAATTTCTTCGACAACGCCGAAGTCTACGCGGGCGGACAGTCCGAAGAAGTCATGGGCGGGATTCTCTCGAAATTCGGCTGGGCCCGCGACACCTATCTCGTATCCAGCAAAGTCTTCTGGGGCGGCGACACTCCTACCCAAATCGGACTCAGCAGAAAGCACGTCATCGAAGCCTGCCACGCCGCATTGAAACGCCTGCGCGTCGACTACCTCGATCTTTACTACTGCCATCGCCCCGACCCCGAGACTCCCATCGAGGAAACCGTCCGCGCCATGGACACGCTCATCCAGCAAGGCAAAGTCCTCTACTGGGGCACCTCCGAGTGGAGTGCCCAGGAAATCATGGAAGCGTACAGCGTCGCTCGTCAACATCACTTGACGCCCCCGACCATGGAGCAGCCGCGCTACAACATGCTATATAAAGAGCGCGTAGAAAACGAATACGCCCGCCTCTACGAAAGCATCGGCCTCGGAGCCACCACCTTCTCACCTCTCGCCGCCGGAATCCTCACCGGGAAATACAACGACGGCATCCCCGAAGGCAGCCGCCTCTCGATCAAGCGACTGGACTTTCTCCGCGAACGCTGGGACCGCCTGAAGGAGAACGGCCTCGTGCCCGTCCTCGAAATCCTCGAAAGTGTCGCCAATAAAATCGGTGCCGATCTCCCCCAACTCGCGATCGCCTGGTGCCTCAAGAACCCCAACGTCAGCAGCGTCATTCTCGGAGCCTCCAAGCTCGAGCAACTCGAAAGCAATCTCGCATCGCTGCAATTTCTGGATAGCCTCGACGAAGAACTCATGGACGAAATCAACGTCGCCTTAAGCCCCCTCAAAGAGCTCGATTTCTAAGCTAAACGAAATGGCCCGCACAGTATCCAGATTCCAATTCGCCTTCGCGATCGCCATGCTCGCATCCCAAAGCGGTTGCGAACGATCCGGCCCTACCAGCGCCACAGCGCCAGCCATGGAATCGATTCGCCTGATAATGGACACACCCGCCGCAGGTTGGTCCGCCGCGCCCGTCGAAGCATGGGAAACCGACGAGACGATCTACTGCGTCTTCCAGCTCACTCCGCCGAAGGGCATGGCAGCCCAAGTGATCACGACCATCGAGTCCGGACTGAAACTGCCGGCGTCACCTAAGCCTAAAAAAATCGTCGCTCTCGGCAAAACCTGGAATTGGAATCCCAGCCCTAGCATCGAATTCCCTAAGTCCTTGGACGCCTTTAAAGCCACACTTCCCGATAATGCGAAACGCATCGAGACCCAGCCGCTCGATCCCGCCGGAAGCCAATCTACGCATGTCTTCCCTGATGCCCAACACCGTTACGTATCCAGAAACGCCTAGCATTCTGCTCGACCGAGACCTTCGGCTCGACAGCGAAAATGTGAGCGACAACGATCTGTTGCTCGTCTATCGCTGGATGGCCTATAGCCGATTCGTCGACGTACGCATCCTCGAACTTTTCCGCCAAGGAAAGATGAAAGGAACTGTCACTTGCTCCGACGGCAACGAAGGGATCGTCGCGCCAATCGCCCTGATGCTGGACAAGGCTATTGATTGCGTTTCCTGGACCCACCGAGGGCTCCCCGGCCATCTCAACTGGAGCGACCATTTAGGCGACCATATTTGCCAATACCTGGGCAACTCCGGCAGCCCAACCAAAGGCCGCGAAGGAAACGCGCACCACGGCGATCCGAAAAACCGGAGCTTCCCGATGATCAGTCACCTAGGGAAAATGCCTTCCAATGTGCTGGGCGGAACCGATTCGCAACGCCGCAACGGCATCAACGCAATCGGCGTCGCCTTTTTCGGAGACGGCGGTTCCAGTACCGGCGAGATCCACGAGAGCATGAACCTCGCAAGCGTGCTAAACATCCCGGTTATTTTCGTCATCGAAAACAACAAGTACGCCTACTCGACTCCGCTCCACGAGCAGTACGCCGGCAACCTTGTCGACCGCGCCCAAGGCTACGGAATGAAAGGCATTTCGATCGACGCCGCCGACCTTGAGGACAACGTCCAGATTTTCTGGGACGCCATCCGGGAGACCCGCGAAACGGGCCGGCCCATGCTTATTGAAACCCATTCGCTCCGTCTTCGCGGTCACGCCGGCTACGACACTTGCGACTACATCGATCCCGCGATCACCGAGAAATGGACACAGGAAGACTCTCTTCCTAATTATAGAGAACGCCTCGTCGCCAAAGGCTTCGCTGAGCGACTCGATGGGGAAGACGCCATTCTCAAGCAATTCGTCGACACCACGCTCGCGGAAGCAATGAAGCTGCCCGCCTGCAAACCGGGTGGACTCATCGACGATGTTTACGCTTCAACGAAAACCGCTCCTTCGTGGAAATCCGAGGAGAACGAAGAAGCTCCCGTTCTCACCTTCGCTCAAGCAATCAACCGAGCGCATCGAAAGATTCTGACCGAATCGCCCGAATCGCTCGTGATGGGCCAGGATATCGCCGGCTACGGCGGCCCCTTCAAAGTGACCGAGCATCTCTTCGAGGATTTCGACCGTAGCCGCGTTCTCAATATGCCAATCTGCGAATCCGCGATGGTCGGCTACGCGACCGGCCTGGCTGTCACCGGACACCGGCCGATCGTCGAATTCCAGTTCGCCGATTTCGCGATGGACGCCACCACCCAAATCACGCTGAACGCCGGCAGCTACCACTTCCGGTCCGGAGCCAACGCTCCGCTCGTTCTGCGCTTTCCCTGTGGCGGCGGGCTCACTTTCGGGTCCTTTCACTCCCAGGACCTCGAAGCGCTCTATCTCCATATTCCGGGTACAAAATTTCTCTACCCTAGCACGCCGCAGGACGCCTACGACGCGATGCTCGCCGCCTATGAAGACGACAACCCCGTGCTCCTGTTCGAGCACAAAAATCTGTACCGATTTCTCAAGGCCCCCGTGAAGTTCAACCCGAACTACCGAGACGTCTGGCAACCGGCCCTGCGACGCCAAGGCGACTTCGCTACCGTTGTCACCTACGGCGAAATGACGCTTTGGGCGAACGAAGCGCTCGAGTACCTGGAAAGCGAATACGAGCATCCTTGCGATTTGTTCGACCTCCGGGCACTCGCTCCGCTCAACCTCGACCGCATCCGCGAATCTGTGTCTCGGACCGGCCGTCTCGTCGTCATCCACGAAAGTCGCCGCAACGGCGGTTTCGGTGCCGAGCTCGTCGCCCGGATCACCGAAGAGCAATTCTTCGACCTCGAAGCCCCGCCTCTACGGATCGCGTCGCAAGACATGCCTGTCCCCTTCGCCTCCGAACTCGAAGCGGATTTCCGCCCAAGCAGGAACAGCATCCTAAACGCGATGATCAATTGGATCGAAACCGACTGACTTATGAGCGAATCCGAACAATCTCTAAACTGGGGCGCCATCGAGCTTTTCGCGATGGACGTGGACGGCGTTCTGACCGATGGAACCATCTACGTCTCTTCCGCCGGAGCCGAGTCCAAGCGCTTCTCCATTGTCGACGGACTCGGACTCGTCTTGCTCCGCGAAGCAGGCGTCAAAATCGCCTGGATTTCTGGACGCGCTTCCGAAGCGACCTCCATTCGAGCTGAGGAGTTGAAAATCGAATACATCGTGCAGGGCAAAAAAGACAAAGCCGCCGCTCTCGCCATCTTGCTCGAAGAGATCGGCCTAACCTCAGAACAAGCGGCCTACATGGGCGACGACGTCATCGATACTCACGCCATCGAACTCGCCGGCATCGGAATCGCCGTTCCCGAAGCTCAGCCCGCGCCGCTCAAAGCCGCGGACTACGTGACCACCCGATCCGGCGGAAACGGCGCGGTGAGAGAAGTTTGCAACCATATCCTCGCCGCGCGTTCTCACTAGAGTAGCAGAAACTAACCGAATGACCGCTATCCGAAAATCCGGGAACCGCCTATGGCTGGCCGCATTGCTTCTAATTGGAAGCATCGTCCTCGCGCAGACTCCCAACGCTCCGATCGTCAATTTCAAGTTGCCGCTTTTCAACGATCAAGGCTACCGAACTGGATACCTCAGAGGCGAGCAGGGCATCTACGTCAATGCGTCCGAAATCCGGATTCTAGGAATGGAGCTGAGCCAGTACACCGGTGACGAGCGAGACATGGTGATCGGGACCATGGAAAGTCCGGAAGCGCTTTTCCGATTCGATAAGAACAAAAAGAGCATCGCCTCGGGACCCGGCACTATAAAGCTTGAGAACGACACCTTCCGCCTAACCGGCGAGGATTGGATTTGGCAAGAGAACAAGAACCAATTAGTCATCAACAAGAACGCCAAAATCGTCCTCTTCGACCAGATCGGCAATCTCATCAAATGAAACGAACCTTACTCATTCTCGCCAGCGCCCTTTTCGCTTTCACTTGGGTGAACGCCCAAAACGACACGGCCGATTCTTCAGAATCCGATGAGAAAACGATCGTCAAATCGAGTCCAACCAACCCTTCCGAAGTTGGCCCAGACGGCAAACCCGTAGTCAGAGCGATTCCGTCCGGCAAGCCGCTCATTCAAACCGAAATCGAAGCCGAGCACCTTCGAGCCGAGATTAAAGAAGACGTCGGCTACATGATCGGGATCGGCAGCGTGAAAGTTACCGCAACGAATCTCGTGATCACTTGCAACCAAATCGAAGTCTTCACCGACGCGAAGGAAAAGAAAGAGAACGACTCGATCGGGGATTTCAGTTCCATCCAAAAAGTGATCGCTACCGGCAATGTGCGAATCGTCCAAGAAGAACGCATCGCCACTGCCGGAAGAGCCGAGGTTCTGCCCAACGAAGACGTAATCTTGCTCGATAAGGACCCGATCGTTTATCAAGGCGCAATCACCATCGATGGAACCGGTGCGCAATTGAAAATCCATCGCGGCAATGGCCAAGTTGAAATGATCGGCGATTCAACTCACAAAGTGCGAATCACCGGACCCGCCATCCAAGACTTCGGTTTCGAAGACGATGGCGAAACAATTGTCCCTCCCGAACCAGAGGATCCTCCAGAGACTCCTGAATCCGATTCCGATTCTGAGCCAAAGGAAGAAGCCGAGACAGAAGAGCCCAAAGAGAAATCCAAAGACGAGAACTCAGCGGACCGACCGAGGAGGAACCAATGAGCGAGGCCACTGAAAGCGAAGTCGAGTCCACGCCGCCGGAGCCTGAAGAGGTTCCCAACATGATCGAGGCGCGCGGCCTCGTCAAAACCTACGGACATAAGACCGTCGTCAAAGGCGCGAACCTGGATATAAAAAGCGGAGAAGTCGTCGGGCTTCTCGGACCGAACGGCGCGGGTAAAACCACGACCTTCTACATGATCGCCGGCCTAATCGAAGCGACCCGAGGATTCGTCTTGCTGAACAGCAAGACGATCACTCACCTGAAAGTTCATCGCAGAGCCCGACTCGGTATCGGCTACTTGCCGCAAGAACCGAGCGTATTCAGAAAACTGTCCGTCTGGCAAAACGTGCAAGCCGTCGCCGAAACGCTTCCCCTTAATCGACGCGACCGCAAAACCCTCATCGAAAAACAATTGTCCGACCTCGGACTCACCTCTCTCGCAAAACAAAAGGCCTACACCCTCAGCGGCGGAGAACGGCGTCGCTTGGAAATCGCGCGGTGTCTGGTAACGCAGCCTGACTTTCTCCTGATGGACGAACCATTCGCGGGCGTCGATCCCATTAACGTCGCCGAAGTTCAGAAGATCGTGCTCGCGCTAAAAGAGCGCGGTATCGGCATTCTCATTACCGACCACAACGTGCGCGACACGCTCGCTATCGTCGACCGTGCCTATCTTATCCATGAAGGCGAAGTGCTGACCAGCGGCGATCGCAACTTCCTGATCAACGATCCGAAAAGTCGAAAGCTCTATCTCGGCGAAAATTTCAACATGTGATCGCGAGCGACGGCCCAAAGGAATTTAGTTTTTCGGGCGATTAGGTTTTCAATAGGTCTCCGAATCGTTTTAGATCCCCACCTTCCTAATCGCCAACTGCCTAAAAACCTGCCAATCCATGCCGCCCCCAAAACCTATCCAGAAAATCGACGGCCTGTCCGTAAAGGATTTCTTCAATAACTATGGCGATCACCTGAAGCTCGAACTCATGGCGGGCGAGCGCGGGATGAGGCGCATCATCCGAGAAGGCAGCGTCAACCGCCCCTCCCTCGCCTTGACCGGATTTTTCAAGTACTTCGCCAACAAGCGCCTGCAAGTATTTGGAGCCTCTGAAATGACTTATCTCAGGAGCTTGAGCAAGGAAAAGCAAACCGAGCGGCTGTCCGAATTGATCGACCGCTCGATACCCTGTCTCGTCCTCGCCAGGAACTACATTCCTCTTCCCACGATGAAGAAAATCGCCGAAGAGCGCGGCTTGCCGATCCTGCGGACATCGATGATCACGATGAACTTCATCAACGCCGCCACCCTTTCGCTCGACGCCGCATTCGCGCCGACCACATCCGAACACGGCACGATGATGGATATCAAAGGTATGGGTACGCTTATCCGAGGATCCAGCGGCATCGGCAAAAGCGAATGCGCCTTAGCTCTCATCGAACGCGGCCATAGCATCGTCGCCGATGATCACACGCGTATCCGATTATTGGATGAACGCGAACTGATCGCCTCCAGCCTGGATCTCAATCGCGGACACATGGAGTGTCGCGGGATCGGCATCATCAACGTCGGCGAGATGTTCGGCGTGCGTAGTGTAAGATTGGATAAGCGGATCGACCTGGTCGTCTCCCTGCTAGAGCTCACGCCAGACATGCAAGAAGATCGGACTGGACTCGACCAAGACTACTTCAACATTCTCGGAATAGATGTGCCTCATATCGAGATCTTCGTTCGCCCCGGACGCGACATCGCTCGCATCGTGGAGGTCGCTTCCATGGTCCAAGCTCTCAAAAGACTCGGGCATGACCCCGCAAAAGAGTTCAACGATCGCTTGATCGCCCTGATGAGCGATAAGAAATAGCCGCCGCCAAAAAAAAATGCCGCGCCAAATGTCACAGGAAATTAATTTCAGCCGCCAGGAAAAGGCCCCATTCCGTATCAAAATCTTGATAACGGATCCCTTAAGAGGCTTATTTTTAGGGCTTTCCAGCCGAGATAATCTTTCGCGGGCAAGGCAAGTTTTAACCGAAAAACTTATGCGCAAGTCCGATGTTAACAAATTGTCTATAACTAGGGCTTGAGAAAAGCGAATCTCTCTATGTTACTGGTACTCGATTTTAATTGTTCATGCATCGCAGGACATCTGTTTTCATCTAGCGTTTCACAATCTCTTCCAGCCTCGGCCATCCTCACACAACTCCTTCTACTCTAAGCATTTACCATTTCACCGTTTTAAAATTCTTTTTGGAACGGACTTTCTCCTTTTTTGTTGTGGCCCAACTCATCAGATTCAACGTTAGAAACGACAGCTGCGGGGCGTCTCTCCTCATGATGTGAATAACCATCAACTGTTCTAACGATTTCCATGCCACAGGTCACAGAATCCACCCTAATCTGGGATAAAGTTAAATCCGAACTATCGGAGCTCTTGCCGCGCGATATTTTCGAGAGCTGGTTCGCCGCCGTTATCTGCGTTAAAGCGGAAGGCCACGACGTAGTGCTGCAGGTTCAAAACGAGTTTTCCGCGATCTGGATCAACGACAACTACCTCGATCTTCTGTCCAAAGCCTTCCAACGTTTCATGGGCTACCCCGTATCGGTGACCCTTCAGAACGGCACTGCCGAACAAGATCGCAACGACGAGACCAACCGCATCGAGTCATCCGTCAAGTCGGAGTCCCGCGCGAGAATCGCGAAGCCCGAATCGAACAACAAAGGCCCCGCCGACGCGACCCTGAACCGGCGCAACACTTTCGAGAACTTCGTGATCGGCTCCAACAGCCAGCTCGCTCACGCCGCCGCGATCGCCGTCGCCCACGCTCCAGCCGGCGCGTACAATCCGCTCTTCGTCTATGGAGATACCGGATTGGGGAAGACCCACCTCATGCACGCGGTCGGTCACCACATTCTATTAAACAAGCCCGACGCGCGAGTCGCTTATCTCTCTTCCGAGAAATTCACCAACGAATTCATCTCCGCCATCCAGGAAAACACGCTCACCCGATTTCGGAAACGCTATCGCAAAGTCGACGTGCTCCTGATCGACGACGTTCAGTTCCTCAGCGGGAAAGAACGCATCCAGGAAGAATTCTTCCACACGTTCAACGAACTCTTCGAGCAGCAAAAGCAGATCTTTCTCTCTAGCGACCGCCCCGCCAACGAAATCGCCAAGCTGGAAAACCGGCTGGTATCCAGATTTCAATGGGGACTCGTCACGGACATCCAGCCGCCAGACTTCGAAACGCGCATCGCGATACTTCGCAAGAAGGCCGACCAGCATAATTTCAAAGTCGACGACGAGATCATCAACTTCATCGCCGAACACATCGTCAAAAATATCCGGCGCCTCGAAGGAGCTCTCATAAAAGTGTGCAGCTACTCCTCGCTCACCGGCAATTCTCTGGACATCTCCACTTGCGAGATGCTGCTCAGCGACGTCCTCATGGAAGCCGCCAAGCAGCACCTGACCATCGACACGATCCAAAAGAAAGTCGCCGAATACTTCGAGCTGCGCCACTCCGACATGCTAAGCCGACGACGTCCGAACCACATCGCCGTGCCTCGCCAGATAGGAATGTACCTCAGCCGCGAACTGACCAAGCACTCTCTCCAGGAAATCGGCGAAGCCTTTGGCGGACGCGATCACGGCACCGTAATCCACGCCTGCCGCCAAGTCGAGAACCTCGTGGACCAAGACGACACCGTGCGCTACAGCGTGGACTTCCTGAAAGCCCAGCTTTCAAAGTAGGGTTCTAATTGCAGACTCGCTAATTGTAGGCGCGATCGTTGATCGCGATGTAGGAGCCTGATTTCAGGCGATTGCTTTCTCAGAGCATACTTATCAAACCGCGCGCGATTTCGAAAAACGCCATTGCCTCTCGCTTCTAAACGGCTTTCAACTAGCCCATCTCATACATGAATCTCAGCGACGAACAAAAACAGACAATCGCCCAGCTCCTAGCCGATGGGGCCGGCATAGCAGACATCCAGCGTCTGATCACCGACGAATTCAAGATCAGCATTACCTACATGGACACGCGCTTCCTGATCGACGACCTGAATTTCGAGCTTCAAGTAAAGGAACCCGAACCAACACCCGAGCCCGCAGAAGATGCAGCCGCGACAGAAGCTGACAACGCCATCGGCGAAGCCACTCCAATCGGAGACGGCTCCGTCAGCGTCGAAGTAGACAAACTCACCGTACCCGGCACCGCAGTTAGCGGAACCGTCACCTTCAGCGACGGCGTATCCGCAAAATGGTACGTCGACCCCACGGGTCGTCTCGGACTCGACCCCGAGACAGAAGGCTACCAACCAACCCCCGAAGACATCGAAGCCTTCCAGCTAGAACTGCAAAAACAGATGCAAGGCCCCGGAGTCTGAAGCATCAACCCAATGGTAGGGCTGACTATCCCTAGTCAGCCGAAAAGTCTTTGGTTATGGTAGCTCGCGGCTGCTTAAGGATAAGCAGCCCACCATCATGCGTCACCCCGCAGATTCGCTTGCCACCTTCTCCAGCAATTCCTCTTCGCTGAGGATTTCTACACCTAGCTTCTCCGCTTTCGTTAGCTTCGATCCGGCGGATTCTCCAGCGAGCAAATAGGTGGTTTTCTTGCTCACGCTGCCAGCTACTTTTCCGCCCTTGCTCTCAATCAGCTCTTTGGCCTCGTCGCGTTTCATCGTCGGCAAGGTACCCGTAATGACGAAGGTCATACTTTCGAAAATCGCCGCTTCGCCGCTAGGAATTTCTGGCGCAGTTGGATTCATGCCTAGCTCGAACAAGGCGTCCACGATCGACGCGTTCTGCTCGCTTCCGAAAAACGTGACAATTCCCTGAGCCGTTTTCTCGCCAATCCCATCGATCTCAATCATACGCTCCACGCTCGCTTCGCGCAGCGCGGCCACCGATCCGAACGCTTTCGCCAAATCCTTGGAGGCCGAAGCTCCCACCTGCGGAATCCCGAGGCCATGAAGCAAGCGCCACAGCTCGTTGGATTTGCTCCGATCGATCGCGGCCACTAGATTCCGAGCCGACTTCTCAGCGAATTTATCAAGTTCAAGCAGCTGATCGAAAGTCAATCGATACACGTCAGAAACATTGGATACGAGCGAACGCTCCGCCAACTGATCGACGACCGCCTCGCCCAATCCCTCGATATCCATGCACTGGCGCGACGCGAAATGCTCCAAGCGCCCGCGCACCTGGGCGGGACACTCGTGATTGACGCAACGCAACGCGACTTCGCCCTCCAGCTTGACCGTCGGTGAGCCGCATTCTGGACAGCTCTCAGGGAAAACGAAAGGAGCGCTCCCTTCCGGACGCTTCTCTACCAGCACGCGAACCACCGCCGGAATAATCTCGCCCGCCTTTTCGACGATCACGTAATCGCCGATACGCACATCCTTTCGCTCCATCTCTTCTTGGTTATGAAGCGTCGCCCGTGAAACGGTCGTCCCCGCAAGTTTCGTCGGCTTCAATTCAGCCACCGGCGTCAATACGCCCGTGCGCCCGACTTGGATCGTGATACCTTCGAGAATCGTCTCCGATTGCTCCGCCGCAAATTTAAACGCGATCGCCCAGCGCGGCGACTTCGAGGTTTTTCCGAGAAGGTCTTGCTGGGACAATGCGTCGGTTTTTATGACGGCCCCATCCGTTGGATACGCGAATGCGTCGCGCATCGAATCGAGTTCCTCGATTGCCGCCCAAGCCGCATCCGCTCCCTCAACCTTCCAGAATCGCTCTCCGACCGGAAACCCCCATTTCCGGACTCTATCGTGAAACTCCGATTGAAACGCGACGATCTCCGGCTCGCAATGCCCGAGGCCGTAGAGAATGATATTCAGTCGCCGCTTCGCCACTTCCTCGCGATCTAGCATTTTCACTGTGCCCGCCGCCAAGCTGCGGGGATTCGCGAACTCTTCCAAACCCGCCGCATTACGCTCCGCATTGATGCGATCGAACTCATCATTGCGCATGTAGATCTCGCCACGGATCTCGATCACATCTGGCAGGCCCTTGCCTTTGAGTTCTCTCGGAATCTCCTCGATGAACAGCGCATTCGCCGTAATGTCGTCGCCCTCCGTCCCATTGCCACGCGTAACCGCTCGGACCAATTTTCCCTTCTCGTAGGTGATGCTCACCGCGACCCCATCGATCTTCGGTTCGACAACGAATGCGATGTTCTCCAGCTCCAGTCCTTTTTCTACGCGCTCGACGAAAGCGAAGAATTCATCTTTCGAATACGTGTTGTCCAAACTCAGCATCGGCTGGAGATGACGATAGGATTCGAATCCCTCTCGAAGATCGTCTCCCACACGAACCGTAGGTGATTCCGTCGAAGCCAATTCCGGATGAGCCTTCTCAAGCTCCTCCAGCTCACGCTTCAGGACATCGTACTCCAAATCCGAAATCTCCGGCTGAGCCCGCCGATGGTAAAGCTCATCATGCCGCGCGATCTCGTTTCTAAGATGCTCGATGCGATTCTGGTCCGAAGTCTTGGTCATTCGACGATCATTCAAACAACGCGCCCCATCGACGCAAGCGCGAGGACACGAAAAAGCGACTGATCCATAAAGACCAGTCGCTCGAAACGTAAAGTTCCTGAAGGTAAACAGGGCCTACGGTTTCGACCTAGAAGTTGCTACTTTCTCCCCAATATTGAAATCTATCCGCTGCGTAACTCTGACATTTACCGGAAGGCCATCTTTGATTGCGGGCGTCCATTTGGATTTTATTACCGCCTCAATCGCAGGCGATTGAAACTCTCTGTGACTCGATTTTATCACGCGCGGTTTTCTAACATTTCCTTTCGAGTCGATAATCCATTCCACCGACGCCCACCCTTCGACTCCCTTTTTCTTGAGGTCGGCCGGATAAACTGGAGCTTTCTGAAACATCGCCCTAGGCAACTTATCTCCCTTTTCTCGATCAAGCTCTTTGAGGTCATACACCTCGCCTATGACGGCTTCGTCATCTGCTTCGATTTGCTGGGCAAAGGCGTTTGAGGATGCGCCCGTGAGCGCGCCGATCAGACCAATTGCGAGAGTAAAGAGAACGACCGTTTTCAATTTTGATTCTTTCATATTCTTGAAGGCTATTATTTTCGTTATGCGTTTCTTGAGGGACGTATCAGTCAATGAGGTAGCCCAAAGGCGATCGCCTCCGGAAATGAACGAAGCTGCTTTGAGCAGGCACTTCGCGTATTTCCTAGGCTCTTTCTCGTTTTGGAGCACTTCTTCGTCGCACGCATGCTCGCTTTCCAAGCGCAGCCTGGAAAACAGCATCCACACAAACGGATGAAACCAGAACACGAATACAGTCAGGACATGGATTCCTCTCCATAGATTGTCCCTACGATTCAGGTGCGCCAATTCATGCCGCAATGCGAGTTGAAGTTCCTCTTCCGATAGCGTCTCAAGAAACGCGTTGCTTATTATTATTCTAGGTCGAAATACGCCACACAACCCAATGGAAGAGAATCGTGATTCATCGACGATCTCCACTGGGCAGTTGAAATGATTTAGCGACTCGCAGTGCCAAGAGGAAATCTCGATTCCACTTTCGCGAGACTTCGCTTCGGAAAACTTGCTCCGTATCCAAAGTCTAAACTGAAATATCAGCAGAATGCCCATCCCCGCCAACCAAGTGCCTCCGATCCAAAGCATCCAGGCAGTCGCACTCGAATCCGTTTGAATCGCGCGAGTGGCTTCCGAGACCGTAGTGACGAACAGCGTATCAAGCGGCGTAGCGACTTCGCCAAACCGTGGAAGCAACGCAGCGATCACTCCAGTAGGAACGAGGAACTTGAGCATCGCGAACTGAAGCATCAAGAAGCGGTGCTTCGCTTTCACCAACGGCAAGACCCAATAAGCGATACCTAATCCAGCCACCCAAAGAGTCGATTCGAACAAGTGAAGCCAGACGAAGCGACTCACTAATTGGAGCTCATTTTCCATTACCCGATCCTTTCTCTTCGTCGATCAATCGCTCGATCTCGCTCAACTCTTCTTTGCTCATTCGCCCGGATTCGACCAGATGCGACACGATTGGCTGGGCAGCGCCCTCCAACAAATTAACGACCTCATCCACAAGTTTTCCGACAACCGATTTCCTCGATACAACCGCTCGATAAAGCCACGCGTTCCCCACTTTCTTTATCTTCTCCACCGCTCCCTTGGTCTCCAATCGACCCACAATCGTTTGAACTGTCGTGTATTCGACTTTCGCCCCGCTTACCGTCGCAAGTTCCTCATACGCCTCGCGAGCAGTCGCCCGATCCAACTTCCAGAAGGATCGCATCACTTCCATTTCCAGTTTCGATAGCCTTTTTTCGAGATCTGTCATAACAATTGTGGTTTTAATTACCACAACTGTGGTATATTGCAAGGGAAAAGTTGATTCCACAATCCCCTATCTCGAGCTTCTCGAAAAGGCTGACCACGGTGGGTTAGGTTTTTAACCTCTAATTTGAATAGGGATTCTAGGGAAAAGAACTCACGCGAAGTCGCGAAGACGCGAAGGATTCAAGGATTTGGAAAACCTGTGGGGGCTCAGGAAGTTGCTCGATTCAATTTACTTCCTTCGCGTCTTCGCGTGAATCAATATCATTGGTCAATGATTAGGCCCCGTGATCACAGAATCGATTTTATAGAGAAATGAAACGAACAGCTCTTATTCACAGGAACAGTCTGTCACTCGATATCAGCCACCTTCAATCGAAACAAATCTCCTATCGGCGTCTCCAGTATTTGTCGGTACAATCGCCAACTGCGGTACACGAAAATCGCCGTGATCGCTCCGGACGCATCGGCGACCCAATCCAACATTTCCGAAGATCGATTCGGGTTGTGAGATTGTATCCATTCGTCGATGACCCCGTACACAATCGCGAGAATGAAGGCCAAGAGCCAGCGAGGGAGCTTTCGAACTCTGCCCGGCAGACTTCGAAACCAAAGCGTCCCGATGAGACCGAAAATAAAAAAGTGGGCGATCTTATCGAAATGAGGAACGTCTGGCGATTGCGGCACTCCCTCACTATAGCTCGACGCCCAAGCGAGCGTGGCCAATAGCGCGAACACCGGCCACAGTGTTCGAATCGAAATACTAGAATTGGAAGTCATTTTCGAACACAGGGTCTCCTCCGAAATCCGGCAACGGAAAAAATGGTCGGGCTACCGAGGTTCGAACTCGGGACCTCTTGTCCCCCAGACAAGCGCGCTACCAGGCTGCGCCATAGCCCGACTAAAAAAGGAAAGGCAGAGGAATCTGGGGAGCAACTTCTTCGATTTCAAACGCTTTTTTCGAGAATCGTAGAATAAAATTCGCACTCCCAAAAAGGCTTGCCTCCAAACTTGCGGACAGGCATACACCTCTCTCCTCTTTTAAAGGATGCCCAGGTGGCGGAATTGGTAGACGCGGCGGATTCAAAATCCGCTTTCTTCGGAAGTGGGGGTTCGAGTCCCCCCCTGGGTACCAGGCTTCGCAAGGCGATAGCCGTAGACGAAGCCTGTCACGGCGTAACAACGTGAAGCCGGACTATTCACCCAACCAGTGAGCTTCCGTCTTCTCTTCGATTCGCCGAGACAGGATGCCCTTCGTAGCTCGGAGAGCGACGTAGGGCGGCGTGCATCACAGAAGGCTCCCCCCTACTCTACGATTCGCCGAGACAAGACGGATGACACGGACAATTTCGGGAGGAATTAGCCGTATCTCGCTCTTCGCGTCGGTGCATTTCCATACCATAAAAGCCATGTTAAAGTGATATCGACGCCCTTATAAGATCTGTTGCCGATGTCCTCGGATAATGTCTGGCGTTTCCTTCCGATGCTTTCGCCAAAAAGCGCGTCCTTGATGCGCGAATTCGAATCGCATCCATGCCGCCATTCTCGTGGATGTTATTGCAGTAGAAGACCCTAAGGAGACCTCTTTTTCGGGACAGACGCAGAGAACGAACGAACAGCATTAGCCTATCTATCGCGTAATATTACCCTAATAAAAAGACTTTTAACTAGTGTTTTGCCTTAGTGTAAAAATGCACAACCACTAAATAACCAACTTATAAGACCGTATTCATGGGTGCTGCATACAAACAAAGAACCCAATCCCACCATGAGTACTGTTCTAATAACTACTATCCGCGACCGCTGGCTTTCTGGCGTCCCGCTGAGCAAGATCTCGAAAGAGATCCTGCGTGGCGCGGGGCAAAGGGCGCGCTTCATATATTGTTGCTCAATTCTGTCTGGTCTCGTCCTCCTCCCGATCGCAGGGCGCGCAGCTTCAGGCGAATTGCTCGCGGGAAGCGATGACGACGACTTCATGACGATGTCCCTCGACCAGCTCACCTCTATCAAGGTGGACACGGTCTTCGGGGCCTCCAAGCACGAGCAGAAGACCACCGAGGCGCCTTCGTCCGTGACGATCGTCACTCACCAGGATCTGCAGGCGCGGGATCACCGCAATCTGGCAGACATCCTAAATGGCGTACGCGGTTTCTACACCACCTATGACCGAGGTTACCGGAACATCGGCGTGCGCGGTTTCAACCGGCCTGGCGACTATGGCGGGCGGGTATTGTTGACATTAGAAGGACACCGACTCAACGACGCACTCTACGACACGGCGCCAAGCTCCATGGATTTTATTCTGGACATAGACTTGATCGAACGAGTGGAAGTCATCCGCGGTCCGGGTTCGTCTCTCTATGGAAATAATGCCTTTTTCGGCATCGTGAACGTGATTCCGCGACGCGGCGCAAGCTTCGACGGAACGGAGCTAGCACTCTCGACGGGAGATCTGGATACGCAGAGCGCGCGCCTCAGTTATGGAAAGGAATTCGAAAACGGACTGGACATCGTGGTCTCCAGCTCCTGGTACGAGAGCGACGGGCAGGACCTCATATCCTTCCAGGAATTTGACGCCGAAAACCTGGATCGCGAGCAAGCCTCGACCGCGTATACGTCGATTTCCTACGGTGACTTCACCCTGCAGAGCGGCTACATGCGGCGGTATAAAGATTGGCCAACGGCGGCCTACGACTCGGTGCCGAACGCCCAGGACCCGCTCATGTTTTCCGTAGACGAACGCCTTTTTTCTTCGCTCCGGTACGAACGCGAGATCGGAGATGATATGCTCCTCACTGCCCGGACCTACTATGATCACTACCAGTTCGACGGAGATTATCCCTACGAATACGACGACGATCCGCTTAACAGGCTGGACGCCAATCGCGACTTCGCCCGCACTCGTTCGGCGGGACTGGAATTTTCCGTTATCGCGAATGTGGGCGATCAGCACCGAATTACCGCGGGGATGGACTGGCAGCACGATTTCTCCCTAGCCCAACGAAACTGGGATGTGGGCACGGAGGACGTGTATGTAGATGTCAACAATACGGCGAACACCACCGGCGTGTTTGTGCAGGACGAGTGGCAACTCGGAGAGAAGTTCATCGTCAATACCGGCCTACGCTACGATGAACATGACGCTTATGACGGCAGGATCGACCCTCG
>JAJFLS010000499.1 GCA_021772595.1 Opitutales bacterium | reverse complement strand
CCTCATCGCGGAAACACTTTTCCTGCCGGGTCTCGGTGACCTCAAAACTGGAATCCTAAATTTTCCGATATCGTCAATCAGAGTATTCGACGGAAGATTGGGTTTGAGGTCATCGAACAATGACGCGGCCTCGAGCATATCGACCAAAGCCTCGTTTACGATGTCATTGAGCTTCTTCCCCTCAAGCGCCGCCTTGGACTTCGCCCTCCTCAGCAGCGGTTCCGAAATATCTACAGTTGTCCTCATTTACGCATCTTGATGCAATTTACATCAAAATGCAAACAAAGGCTTCGAATGGCTGAAGAGTCTTCCAGTCCGCTCACCCCTCGGACCTAGGATTTCAGGCTTCGGATTTAGGATTTCAATCCACCCCTCGTCACGGCGTATCATCGAGTACCGAGGCGGACGCCGACACCTCAACGCAGCGAAGCAAGAATAACAGCCGGATTCTTCATTGCTCCGCCATTCATCCATGACCCCGACTCGTCGGCGGCTCCGCTCCCGCTACGTCCTAATTCCTAATTCCTAATTCCTAATTTAGCCACCTCCGGGTTTATATCTAAATTTTGCCTGAGAATATCATTGGCTTTTGCCAGGCATTCACCAATATCAGGGTTCGGTTCAATCATTTGAGTTCCCCCTCTCCGATGCTGGCCAAACCCAAAATCAAATTCCCCGTATCCAGGATATGGAGCGCTACCGGCTCCATCCTCGATTCCAAGAACGCGCCGGAGCACGATGAGTCCCGCGTATGCGAGATCCGAAGGGTGAGCACATCGGCACAAATCAAAGAAAGGTCCTGCAATGCACACTGACCATAAACTGACGAGCACTATAACGTTTACCCTGATGTTGGCCACAATGGGGCTGGGCTGGTTCACATTTAATGACAAGCTGTCAATGCCGAAGATTGACATCAAAGGCTCTCTGGCTCGGCCCGCATCCAGTGAACAGGATGTCACCTCTCGACTATGGGAGGATCCTCTTCAAGCGGTGCAGGCAGCAAAGGCGCACGACCCTAAGGAACATCAAGTTTCGAACCTTCAGGAAACGATCCAACAGAAATTGGAGGATAAAAACCGCCAAGTCTGTTTGCTAGTGGTGCCAATACCCGGAACCCCATTTCCCAACGACGTGGAAACGCGTCTGCGTTTGCGCTACAGCATCCAGATGGCCTTGGCGAACCAACGCTGCCTACCTGAAAACCGAGACCATTTGGGTTTTGTAAAGCTGCCTTCGCCAAGCTCTGAAGAAATGCACGCTCATTTCAACGCTGTCGAAGAAAATTCTCCGTCCATTAAAACCGAAGAATCCCAAGACAAAAATCATTCAGAAGAAACGGACTCCGACCATCACGAAGGACATAAAGTCATGGACGTCCCGTTCGAGTGGTTTACCGCTGAAACGAAAACCAATGTTGTAAGTGTATTAACGATTTGGCTACCAGAAGAGTGGTTGGGCAACGAGCCGCTCTGCCGACTAGCCTACCTTCGAAAAGAGCTCACATCGATCGACAATAAACCTGAACGGTGCATTGGCCCCTATATTGTCGGCCCACGCTCCTCCGACTTATTGAAAAAAATGGCGCTCAAAAAAGACGCCAAGACCAATGATCCCTGCAACATAATATTATCTAATCGTCTTCACATCTTTTCTCCACAGGCCACCGCGCCGGATGTGTTGCTCGGATTGGATTCGAACGATGACTGGCAAGATGCTCGAAGTAATATGAACGCGCGCTTGCGAGAGCAACTATCCGACACGAGCCAGAATCGGATATACTTTGAAAACTTCATCGCGCCGGATGATCAACTGACAGATCTACTCGTACGGGAACTAGACCTGCGTCGCGTTAATCTCAAATCCGACGAGGCCGACCAGGATCGAATACTCATCCTTGCAGAGGCCGACACTGCCTACGGGCGCTCGCTGCCGATGGCATTCCAAGCCTCTCTGGAAAGCTTTCGCGAAGAAATTCGCGACGAAGGCATTCAATCCAATCAGAGCAAAACATCGAGCAAACTGAAAGAAATTGCAGCCAAACCCAATACGTCTACCAAAAACCTCATCATCGCCCGATATCTCAAGGGATTGGATACACACAAAGGCTCCGAGGGAAACGACTCAGTCAATACTAACAATGGTTCTCTATCAGGGGAACAAATACTGGCCAACGCCCTGAACAAAAAGTCAGCTCCAGCGTTCGGCGAATCCCAACTCGATTACACAGAACGTCTGGCAGATCAGCTAGCGCGAAGAACAAAGGATAAACCAGTCAAAGCAGTCGGGATTCTCGGCGGCGATATCTATGACAAGCTCATCCTGCTGCGATCGCTTCGCTCGCGATTCGAGGAAGCATTGTTCTTTACCACCGACTTGGACGCCCGCCTATGGCACCCGTCTCATTTCAAACTCACGCGCAATCTGGTGGTAGCTTCCGCTCACGACGTCAAGGCGCCAGACAGTGCCGACAACGATACGAATTTAGCTCCGTTCCGAGACGTTTACCAAGTGGCCGTGTTCAATGCCTGTATCGCGGCAATAAAAATGGCCACTGGTAATCCTTACGATAAGCCAGACCTCCTTCCCGCCATCTACGAAATAGGCAGGCTCGGCCCCGTGGAACTCGAACCCGCAGTTCAAGAATCCCAGGAAAGCTCAAACGAAAACGAGGAGGAAACGACCGACAATAAACCCGATACGAGCGATACACCTAAAATCAATTTTCTACCCGTTATTCTATTCACTTTCGCCTGTGGCCTGGGCGCAACGATTCTTTGTGTGAATTTCCGCAGTGGTTGCCGCAACTTATTCCAGGCAAAAACGGGCTGGATCGGATACTTCCTTTTGGGGGCGCTGTTTTCACTTGTCGTTTTCAGACTAGCGGCAACTGAATTGAGCACACAAGCGGGAGGCGAGCCATGGAGCTGGATCGAAGGCGTCAGCATTTGGCCCACTGAATTACTTCGGCTTCTAATCATCTTCGTCGTTGTATGGATGTTAGTGTGGTCGTGGAACCGACACTTGGCGCACCGTCACCGATTGGAGGAGGAATACCAGCTCGGAACGGATCAGGGGCCGCAGCCCGAAGCCAACAGCGACAAAACGAATACGTATCAACGCGTATTCAAACAGTCATGGCCTCAACTAATTCAGCGAGCAGGGGCCGGTCCTTTAATCGCGATCGATGCAGTTGAAGTCTTCAAATCCTACCTAATAAAAGGTACATTGGACGCTCGCTATGCGAGAGCAGCAATTGGAGCTTCGATCTATTTTTGCCTCGCCATGGGTCTAATGCAATCGGCGGGAATGCCGCTCGACACCCACATTCGTGGCACGTCCGCCTTCGTCATTGATAAGGTCATCCTCTTTACATCCATCTTTGTCTGGTTGGCGTTGGTCTTCTACGTCTTGGACGCGGTGTTTCTAGCAGCTCAAATGCTCAACCGCATCGGCGAGCCATTCACAGTTTGGCCAAAAACTCTGCGGGAAAAGCACGAGGATGAACTCAAAGTACGCGAAGACGATTTGGAAGGGTACCTTGATGTTCAATTCGCGGCGGTGAAGACTCAGGAAACAGGGAAACTCGTTCTTCTCCCATTCCTTATCCAGTTCGTTATGCTAGTGGCACGCAATAGTCGCTTCGACAACTGGAGCTGGCCGACCGCTTTGTTGTTTATATTCGTGGGCAACATGGTGCTATCTACGATCGGCTGGGTCATCCTGCGCCGTTCCGCTGCCAACATCAAAAAGAGCGCCCTTGATGCGTTAGGCGACAACTTGCGAGAGACCGAAAGAGACATCGCCTCCGAAACATCGACGGAGCCCGCGCCCAAAGTGCGGAAGATTGGATTGCTAGAAATCAAACGCAGAATCGAAGAGGAACGGCGCGGAGCTTACGCGCGCTGGTTTCAAGACCCGGCAGTCCTCGCCATGTTGATCCCAACCGGTCTTCTCGGAATACTGAGCATCTTGTTTCAGGCTCTGTTCGGATTTATGTAAACCCGATCACGTAGCAGATCCGTTCAGCGGAACGTCGATCAGACCAAACCGCTCAAAAGTAGCTCAGCGCTTCCAGCCTGAGAGGGAGAAGGGGTTTAAGTTGTAGGTGTTCAGGTTTTTAGATTCAACCACGGAGTTCACAGAGGTACGGAGAACAGCCCGCTTCGATAAATCCCACTTCCGTCTTCACCAGCCATTCCAAATTCAACATTGCTTCGCAATCTCCGCCAACGCTTCGTCCCAACTCCACATTCACCATTCACCATTCCCAATTCAAATCCCTCCGGGTTTCTCCCCAAAGCCTCCCCAAGAAAATCATTGGCTTTTGCAAGTTCCTCACCAGGATCAGCTTCTGCTTACCGTATCGTCCACTCTTTCGTCATGCCTGATTCAGATCTGCAGTCCTTCACAAACAAGGTCATCGCATTCCTAGGTAATCGCAGACCGAGAGCATATCCCCAACTCTCGCTCGATCCCGCCGCTTTCTCCGCTCCACAAAACAACTCCTAAATGCCTAGCACCTCCGACAGCCCCATCGAGACAACCTCCCACAAATCTTCCCCGAGCGACTACCGCGGCCTGCTGTCGCATCTCAAATCCCGCATTCAAACGGCTCGTGTCAAAGCCCAGCTCGCGGTCAATCGCGAGCTCGTGACACTTTACTGGGATATCGGGCAAATCATCGTAAAGCGGCAAGAGACGGAGGGATGGGGCAAATCCGTTATCGATCGCCTCTCCAGGGACCTTAAAGACGAATTTCCCGAGATGACCGGCTTCTCTCCTCGCAACTTGAAATACATGCGGAAATTCGCCATCGCCTGGCCCGATCAGGCAATCGTGCAACAGACCATTGCACAAATCCCCTGGGGGTCCAATCTGACACTCCTAGAAAAGCTCGACACCCCTAAGAAGCGTCTCTTCTACGCTCTAAAAACGATCGAAAACGGTTGGTCGCGCAATGTTCTCGCCCACCAAATCGAGAGCCAACTCCACCTTCGCGCCGCCAATCAGAGCAACAACTTCTCCCTGACTCTCCCGAAGCCCCAATCCGATCTCGCCCGCGAACTAGTAAAGGACCGCTACAACCTCGAATTCCTCGACGTCCAAGATCAACTGCATGAACGCAAGCTCGAGCAACAGCTCATCGAGCAGCTTCGCCACCTTCTCCTCGAACTCGGAGTCGGATTCGCCTTCATCGGTAATCAATACCGTATCGAAGTGGCCGATACCGACTATTTTCTAGACCTCCTCTTCTACCACACTCGTCTCCACTGCTACGTCGTTGTGGAACTCAAGATCGACTCCTTCAAACCTGAATACGCCGGCAAGATGCAATTCTACCTCAGCGCCGTAGACGATCTACTCAGTTCCGAACAAGACGCCCCCAGTATCGGCATCCTCCTTTGCAAAGAGCGAAACAAGGTCGTCGTCGAATACGCCCTACGCGACAGCGCAAAACCAATCGCCGTCGCTGACTACACTCTCAAGCAAACCCTTCCCGACAATCTCAAGGACGCCCTCCCCGACGCCAGGGCCCTAGAGCAAATGCTTCAAACCGATGAAGAACTACCTGCTTCCACATAATCGAACATCGCAACGCCATCGCGACTACTGGACGAGCTACTCCCTAGGCAACCTCAACGAAGTCGCCATCATCCGCTCCAACGCAGAAAAGGAAGCCTCCATGCGCCTCGGCCAAGCGCAAGCCGTCCGTCCCAAGATCGTCGGAGAGGCCCTCTCGAAAATCCGGGAGAACGAAGATGTATCCAACATTCTCTTCCAACTGCTCGACCTGCAAGCCACCCTAAAAAGCGAGGGAAAGCTAATCCTAGCCGGCGGACAAAACGCAGAAACTCCCAACCTAATACTGAACGCCTAATTCGCCACACTCTTCACCATTCCATCCGCCACCACGACACAAACTGCGAAGTCACCATCAACAAGACCCTAGCTTAACTCATACCTCATAATTCAATCTTTATCCTTTGCTTCGCATCACAAGGTTATGGATACAACGATTTTGAACAATATACGGAGATAAAGCGAACGATATCCAAAAGCAAAGGCAGTCCCTGTTTCTCTCCCATCCCTCCACAAATGAGTTCAACTTTCTACCTCTCAAGAAGCCTCTCAAGTGCTGATAGGACATACTCAGAAACAGAGTTGATTGCTGCTTCCAATTATGTCGTGGTATTGGCCGAACCCGGTGGTGGGAAAACTGAACTGATGGGGAGTCTTGCCCAGCAGCTGAGTACGACGGCTGTCACTGCGAGCAAATTCGGATACGCGAGAACAAAGGTAAATAATATACCTCTAGTGATCGACGCATTCGACGAGTTGGCAAAAGTCGACGCCTCCGGTATCTTCAAACTCTTGAGCCAAGCTGAAGCTTCCAACCCAACACACGTTTACTTGGCGAGCCGATCCAGCGAGTGGGACAACGCTGCAACAAACGCTTTCAACGAATTTTTCGGACAACCACCTGTAGTGGTTAGGCTATGTGAGTTTGATGAAGCGGAACAGCGGGCAATCTTTGATCACCATGTGCCGGGAGAAGACTTCGCAGCCTTCCAGGCCGAGGTAGCTCGGTTTGACTTAGAAATGCTTCTCCCGAATCCTCAGTTTCTGAAACTGTTTGCTGACGCCTATATTGAGAGCGAAAGACACTTCACCGACAAACGATCAATCTTCGCACAAGCGGTCGAACGCCTAGCGAAGGAAGCAAACCCCAAGGTAAAGAGAACCAATTCGACGCTTTCGGCCGCTCAAAAAGTTAGCCTATCGTCCGAAGTTTTCACCAAGCTCTTGTTGTCTGGTGCGGAAGGAGTCTGTATCAGCGAAGCCTCCGAGAATCGGATGTATCCATTGCTTGGGTCACTATTTGACGAAACCACTGCAGCTGATGGCATCCTCGCAACCCAGCTGTTCAAACCGGGAGACATTGCCGACCAACATCGATGGGTTCACAAAATTGTCGCTGAATACTGTGCAGCCGACTTTCTCAGTAAACGGATAGCAAATTCAGCGGACCCTCTAACCTTGCCCAAGTGCCTCCCTATTATCGCACCAAACTCCACAGTCCGGGATGAACTACGAGGTCTATTGGGCTGGATGGCAGCGCTCGGTAGCAAAACCACTCAAGAGTCCGCTATCGAACTTGACCCTTATGCTGTGCTTGCGAACGGCGATCCATCCCAGCTTGAACAATCATCAAAGAGTCAGCTCATAAAGCGACTAAAAGACATTGAAACCGAAGACCCACACTTTCGAAGGGGGGATTTCTGGCGTCGGTTCAGTGTAGCTGGCTTCTTCACCCCGGAAGTCGTGGAGGAAATCAGACCGCTTCTCGTATCCGGAAGTGACGGACACTTGCGGGATATGATCCTTGAACTTTTGGCAGGATCATCAGCAATCGAGCTACTAAGAGAAGAGTTGCATCAACTTGTTATAGCACCTGGTAAGAGCGAGAACACTCGACGGTTAGCGAATTGGTGTTTGCTAGATATCGTTAACGATGACCGCCACTCTGACTTGGATATTCTTATTTCGGAGGCCAGTTTTACTTCACTCAAAATCGTAGCTGAAACCATAGAAGCACTAGGCTCGGAAAAATTCGACCTAGCCTACCTTGCTGACTTCTTTCGGGTCTGTGCAGACCTTTACCCAGGGCACCGAGATTTACGTGAGGGTGCGATAGGCGAGCGCTACTTCGTGAAGAGCTTTATAGCCGGACTGGATTTGGCGACTACAGAAAGCCTCTTGGATGAACTAACTAAAGAGCTAGTTTGCGTTTGTGGCAAGGAGCCTCATGAATGCGACTGTCGAAACGGCCCAAGTA
>JAJFLS010000498.1 GCA_021772595.1 Opitutales bacterium | reverse complement strand
GCGAAGGAAAAACTTTGAGATCAAAATCCTCCCAATCGAGTCCACCCAGTCCATCAATCCTTCGCGTCTTCGCAGCTTCGCGCGAGTCCTCTCTCCCCCAGATTTACCTAACCTATGATGTATCAAATTTTAAGTGCTGGCCTTTTCCTCCGCTCCTAAAGGCCGTCCAATAAACACGATAGGCCCATTCTACATCCGGGACGGCGCCCGGAGGCTACCCATTTGAAGAGAATTCTAGGGTAGCGAACGGGCGCCGTCTCGTTCCAACGATTCGCCAAACTGACTCATTAGATACTGAACTCACGCGAAGCCGCCAAGACGCGACGAAAGAAATCATGAAATCTAAATAATCCCGCCCCAGTCCTTAAAACCTTCGCGGCTTCGCGTGAGCCTCGTCCACCCTCAAAATTATTTAGTCAGCTAGTTGGAATCGTCGGCGCTGACGATCGCGGCGGCGCGGAACAGGTTATCTGCAGATTGCAGTATCTTCATCCGCAGTTGCGCATTGTACTCAGGTCGTTCTTCCAGGAATTTCCTGACCGTGCGAACCGCTGTCGGTGATCTATAACTTCCGAGCGTCGCATTCAGCCAGTTTTGCGGGAAAAATATATCCCCCGTAATTTGAATTTCCTGCAGCAACTCTAGGCTCGGCAACAAATATTTCTCTGACGAATCTGTCCGTAGAGGATGATGCAAGTTTTTCAATGCGCCCAGCACCCAAGTTTCTGTCTGCCGGTTCTCCTCCTTTGCCAATGAATCGAAGAACCGGTCCCGCTCCGATTGATCGGCGGATAGGGACGGAGCCAGGAATTCGAACTTTCGTTTGCTATCGGGATTGTTTGTATTGGAAATCTGGATCTCGATGATTGACGCTGCCAGCTTCGGTAGCTTTATCGCAAGCAATTGAGCAAGGTCGATCCGATCGTTTTCCGAAAGACTGAGGTTCTCGATTTCCCGCGCTTCCGACCAAACCTCGTAGACTCTCTGCAAACCGTCCTCGGAAAGCGAGATACTGGCAAACGCTTTAAAGTAGATTTCGATTCTGCTACTTTCAGTTTGGGCCAGCATCGACCGCCAGAGAACGTTCTCCAACTCAGCAACTCGCTCCCGCCGCTGGTCGCTGTCGAGAAACAGCCAGTAAATCGATCGCAACTGGCCGAGTGCCAGGTTGAGGACCAATTCGTTTTTTTCGCTCTCCACGATACGCTTCAAAGCGCCAAAGTACTCCGGCCCTCTCGGGCCCGTTCCAGTAAGCAAGTTTTCGTAGAGATTGATGAGCAGGCTGCCTTTCTGCACATCGTCGAGCCGGTTCCAGACTTCGAGATCTCCGATTGCCCCGGGAAACAATCCATAGCCCAAACCATCGGAACTAAAGATGACGACATCACTGGCATCTCCCCTAATTTCATCGAGCTCCGTTGTCTGGCTTGTAGACGCAACGCTGACGCTGCGATTTCGCTCGCCGCCAATGGATGCTATCCCGAACTGCTGCGGCCAAACTCGCCCGCCGCCAGATGAGTCGTGCTGTATCAGGAAATTGCCTACTTCTCGATCGGCCGTTGTTTCCCGATGCTCCTCGATCACTGGGCGCCCGGAAGTATTCACCCAGACATTACTCCATTCCTTCAAATTCTGATCCGATCGGGCATCGAGGATTTCAATCAAATCCGGCCAGGTCGCATTGGCAAAAGAGAATCGCTTCAGGTACTCCTGCATGCCATCGCGAAACAGATTTTCACCAATCAATTTTTCCAGCTGACGCATCATAATCGGCGCTTTGTCATAGATGATAGGTCCGTACAATTGGCCTGCTTCGTTCAGATTGCCCAGATGTTGCCTGATTGCGTTGGCTCCCTCGCTCCGGTCTACAGCGTAGGCTTTCGGATAGTGGCCGACGAGGAAATTCAGATCGTGATTGATGTCCGGAAAGCTGGGGTTGACGATTTTGTCGGCCATGAAATTCGCGAAGACTTCCTTGGTCCACACATCGTTGAACCATTCCATGGTAACCAGGTTTCCGAACCACACGTGCGCAGTCTCGTGCGCAATCAGCCCCGCGCGACGCAACAACTGCTTATCGGAAGGCGACTCGTCGAGGAAAAGCAACGACGCCCGGTATTGAATGGCGCCGACATGCTCCATACCACCGTACTGAAACGCAGGAATTAGGACGAAATCGAACTTCTGATTGGGATACTCAATGCCTGTGTATTCTTCCAGCCATTCCAGAGACGCGAGGTGGAGGTCGAATATCTCCTGCAGATTTCTCTCAACTTTTCCCGTGTCGTTTTCGCGATGCAGCATCGTCATCGCGCGCCCGCCCACGTTTCGAGAAACGGATTCAAAACGCCCCGCAACAAATGAGAACAGATAGGAACTAACGAGATCCGATTTTCTAAACTGAAACGCGGCACGTTCGCCATTATCCGTGACCGTTTCAATCGGCCCAATAGACATTGCCTTCCAGCCTTGGGGCACATCGAGCTTGAGCTCGTAGGTCGCCTTGATGTCCGGCTGATCAAACAGCGGAAACGCAGTTCTCGCCCGATCCGGCACGAAGAGCGTGTATAGATATTCCGGATTCCGGTTCAGAGACGAATCGCCCGCGACAAAATCTATTTCGATCTCATTGGGGCCCACGTTCAGCTCCGAGCGCGGAACGACGATGTGTTCGTTTAAGAAAGAATACGCCGATGCATCGCCATTGACCAATACGTTTTTGATCTTATCGCCGCTTTCGCGAAAATCGATCTGCAACGAATCCGAATGTTCCGCGAGCAGGAACTCAATGACAACATGGCCAGCAATTTCCTCGCGCGGCTCAGCGGGAACATCGAAGTGAAGCCGATAATTGACTTCCGAAATGATCTCCGAGCGATGCTGAGCCAATTCCAGGGACACCCCCGGAACAACAGGAACTACATTATCAGTTCGCCCGCCACATCCAGCCAGAAAAAGACCAGCGATACAGACACACGAGCACAGGATTGGGGCAGCAACTCTCATTGCGACCGACGCTGCTGGCATCGATGATCGATGTCAATAATGGGGCTGCGTCCGCCGTTCGTATCCATTTATTACGCAAATTATTCCACAATAGAAATCGAAATATTGAACTCACGCGAAGCCGCCAAGACGCGAAGGGAGAAACCATGAAATCCAAATGCACAAACCGATCCCGCCCCAGTCCATCAATCCTTCGCAGCTTCGCGTGAGCCCCCTCTCCCCCTGATTTACCTAGCCGATGATGTATCAATTATTAAGTACTGGCCTTTTTCTCCTCTCATAGAGGCCTTCCAATAAACACTATAGGCCCCATTCTACATCCGGGACGCCGCCCGGAGGCTACCGATTTTGAAGAGAATTCTAGGGTAGTGAACGGGCGCCGTCCCATTCCAACGATTCGCCAAACCGACTTATTAGATACTGAATTCACGCGAAGACGCGAAGGGAGAAACCATGAAATCCAAATGCACAAACCGATCCCGCCCCAGTCCATCAATCCTTCGCGTCTTCGCAGCTTCGCGTGAGTCCTCTCTCCCCTGTAGCCGCGATCGCCGATCGCGGAACAATCAACCAGACACTTCTAAATTCCGTCTACTGAAATGATCCCGGTCAACCGAGGTGACTTACGAGCGGAGAAACTCGACTAGCAACTCCCCTGTCTTTGTCGATTGCTCCTGCTGGACCCAGTGTCCCGCGCCATCTACCAGGTGGAGCGCCTGCATGCTGGTGCAGGCTTCATTCTGCATCAGCTCCAGCGCGCCTGGTTTCTGGTAGCTGCCCCAGTCGCTCGCGCCGGAGATGAATACCGAAGGCTGCTCAATCCGTCGGCCCGCATAAAGCTGCTTTTCGGCGAGAGCTAAACCAGAGGCGCGGTACCAATTCAGACCTCCTTGGAAACCGGTGCGGCTGTATTCATCCACGTATACCTGAAGCTCGTGGTTTGGCAGCCAGGCGTTGTTTTCAATTTCCGTAGATTGAGGCATGTGCTTGGCAACGGTTTCCGCCATTCCGTCGGCGAACTCCATTATATAGTAGGTGGGCATCTTCGCCATCTCCACAGCTGATCGAGAAGCGAGCCGAAAAGGTTTATTGCCCTTCCAGTCCGCGCTCTTGAAGTGGTAGTAGCCTCGCAGGAAATCTTGGAGCCCTTGATCCGCGTGCCACATATTTCCATTAGCTTCACGCGTTCTGTAGTACTGTTGATAGTGTTTACGTGGTCGTGGCAATTTGGCCAATTCCTCATACAAATCTGCGCTCGAGCGTGAGGGCGGAGGCTTGTCAGCCGTATCAAACGGCAGCGAGCCGGTTCCCGTGAAAGGAGCGCTCATAAGGGCGACAGAAGTAAAGACGTCGGGACGGGTGATCCCGCACCAGGCAGCGACCGGAGACCCAAAATCGTGTCCAACCACTGCGATGGATCGATGCCCCATCGCGAACACTAGACCCAGCGCGTCACGGACAAGGTTCAAGGTTCGATAGGAAAGCACGTCGCCATCGTAATCGCCATCCCAACCCGTTGTGCGACCATAGCCGCGTTGGTCGGGCGCGATTACGTGAAATCCGTTTTCCGCCAACTGCGTCATTACGCGCCGCCAACTATAAGCCAATTCAGGAAAGCCATGAAGCAATAGAACACTCGGCCTGTTGCCGTCCTCGTATCCAGCTTCGAGCACATGCATCCGCAGTCCGTTTCCGTTGTGCACAAATCGGGAGCGAATCCCGCTCGGAAGTAAACTCTCTGGGAGAGAGGCGATTTCAGTATTCTGGTCTGCAGGCATGCTTCCCTTTTCAGTCAGGCTTGTACGATCGTCGGCAGTCGCCCTGCTGATCATCGCTGCAGGAGCGAGAGCAGCAACACAGTGTATCGCTTCCCGTCGTGTAATCTTCATATTTCAAATCCGGAATTTGGGCACGTCGCTGCAGTGTCTAAATACGCCTTTCATGATTATTCCCCCAAAGAGGCAGGACATCGACAGCCGGGGAATCGTAAGTATTTTAAAACGCTCGAACTTATCAAACAAAATTCGATTCCCAGCGATAAGCGAAGACCTTTATGCGCGATCAACACCAACGAAAATCGAGATAATGATTTCACGCAAAGCCGCAAAAACGCGAAGGAAGAAAAACTAAAATCAAATTGTCCCAATCGAGTCCTCCCCCAAATCCGTCAACCCTTCGCGACTTCGCGGCTTCGCGTGAGCCCTCTCCCCTGTAGCCGCGATCGCCGAATGCGGAACAATCCAATAGGACCTATCAACATTCGAATTGCCTGTGAACAAGATGCTCAGCGGCGCCGCCGCGCATTCTGCTCCAACCAACTAATCAAAGACAGGACAGATGCGCGTGCCGGGCGTAGTCCCGTGACTGCGGGACGAAGACTGGTCCCACATCATCCTCATAATCCGCCGTAAGGCCTTAACCGAACGCAATCAGGGTAAGCCACAATTGCAACGAGTCGACCCGATTTTTATATGCTATCTCCCTCAAACCTATTTAATTCTACATTCTTTCGGGCGTGATGCGGATTAAATATGCAACCATTCATTACAATATAGACACCCGGTGCGAGAATCTGAGCCGCTGTGACGGCACATCCTATATTAAATACCGCGTCGCTATCTCGGAATTGGGCGGGATACATTGATCCAGTCATTACGATCGTTTTATCTGGAATACTCTCAAGTGCCTTAGCGGTATCAACCATGGAATCCGTGCCGTGAGTGATAACAACTCTTCCCATTGGAGAAGACTCCACTTTCTTCCTTATTAGCTCACGGTCTTCATCTGTAAAGTCGAGGCTGTCTTTCTTGATGATAGATTCGACCTCGTAGTCCAGAACAACATTAGCCCGCTCCAAAACACCGTTCGCTTGTGGATCTCCAACCTGATAGGCTGATTTTTGGTCGAAGTAAACCTTGTCGATAGTACCACCTGTTGTGTAAATTGTGATTTTCATGTTTTAACAGCCTAAAGTATGATGTGCGTTGAGCCTTCCGTAAATCTCAATATTTTCGGCTAGACCTGTGTAAAAGCCGCGAACAGGAGACTCACTAGGATCAACTGATTCAACTTCATTGTAACATTGAAATAGGCTTGGGCCATCTATACTCCTTGCGGACTGCTTCGACTATGCGTTTCAGAACTTCGGAATTGTCGTTCTTGTTGATCATCACAACAACTCCTTGTCCCGTTTCGGCATAAGCAAATAAGGTAGCGTCGAAACCCTCGTCTCGGCCACCGTGCCAAAACCGACGAGTTTCCCCGGTTCCGAAAAGCACGAAGCCCAATCCAAAATTGCCCTTTTGCGCAGAGAGCATCTGACGGACCATTGATTGCGAAATAATTGCATTGGATCTATTAGCCAAGGTCTCCTGAATTTCGATCGTAAATCTAGCCAAATCGGAAGGAGTTGTCCAAAGACCCGCTGCAGCCATCTCAGGATAAACATGCCAACCACCATCGACTTCCCGCCCATTTGAACGATGACCCTTTGCAGCCAAATCGGTACGGTCATTTGGCAATGGCTGTTCGTAGGTACTTGAAGTCATTTGCAGCGGAGAGAGAACGCTGCTTTGCATCAACTCTGGAAATCGCTCTCCAGACGACTCCATCATCAGTTGCTGCATAACAGTGTATCCACCACCTGAATATCGCGATTTTTCGCCTGGCACGATATCTACTTTAATTGCTTTTGTGTTCGCTGGCCCTGAACCATCGAGCACATTGAGAAGCGTAGGAATGCGAGCGCTTCTCCCGTAACCAGGGAATCCGTGAACAGTGAGTCCTGCGCTGTGGCTTAAAATTCGCCGTAACGTAACCTTTTCCTCCTTCGTATATTTGTTTTCAGGCACCTGCCATTGTTCAAGTCGAACGTTAACATTTTCATCTAATGACAACCTATCTTCTTCAACCATGCGCAATACCGCGAGGGCGGCGACAGGCTTGCTGATAGATCCAGCCTGAAAGAGCGTGCTTGTGGTGACGGGTATATCCTTGCTTCTATCTATAAAGCCGTAGCCTTTAGCTTTTACGATCTCGCCGTTTTCAATAATCGCCAAAGACAAACCAACAATATCATGCCGCTCCATCTCCGCTGCGACAGCGTCGTCCACGGATACTCCGTCGAACTCGAAATGCGTTGACTGGCTGCCAGCCGATTGATCCTTCTCTCGATCCGGATTCGAGGAGCATCCGGTGAGCTGGCTAATGATGAGAACAAGTCCAACTAGTAATGGTATCTTCATTGTGCAGTCCTATCTGATTCGTCGAACGCTAAACTGATACATAGCTGCGAGCGCAGCTAGTAGACATTCTTTCCAGTGCCATGTTGTTATGAATCTTCACCTTTTAATCTCAAGGCTTGCCCGATCTTCAGTCTTCTTGAATCAAGACCCGTGACCTCTCAGTGTGCATTCTCAGTTTTCCGTTTTTGTCGAATCGAACCGCCATATGAACGGAACCGCCTGTTGTCTTATCGGTGATCAGGAGATCTCCATAAATTAGCGTCTGATCTCTATTGGAGAGCATGACTCCGGAGGGAGACGAAACCATCATGTCGGATCCAATATCGAGTTTCGCGTCGTCCCTGTAAACCAAAGTGTCGTCATCTTTCTGCGTATAAAAAGGTTCTTCCTTCGAATCTGTGAGCACTGAAGCCCGAATATCCGTCTTCAGCTCTTTGGTGATAGCATGATTTGTTACTCCTATTGTCGTCGTTGATTGAACTTCATATTTTCCCTCTGGTGCCTCAACGCGATGCTGAAGCGAGATCAATTCACCCCGAATTTCGACCAACTCTCCCTTGAGACCTTCAAGCTCCCATTTGAGAAATGAACCGGCAATCAAGATACCAGCCCCAGCGATAGTAAGTTTACCATTCAATCTCATTCTTCCTTTATAACAACTTGATCTATGATTTTCAGATATCATTCCAGAACTCGGGCCAAGGCAAGGACTTCATCGGTAAAAACGCCTAACCTACTCCTTAGTTCTAATGAGAAATTCTCCCACTGGAAACGATCTCTAGAAATGAACTATCCTACCCTCGCGGCTTTAGTCCGTCGTAACTCGAATCCTGCCCCCGATTCACTCACCATGAGCTTGTCGAATGGTCGGGGATCCTGCCCTGCGAAGCAGGATCAAGCGAGGCACGAGCGTTGTTAATAAAAAATGCCTAACAACGTTCACCCACTCTGCGGGATCACTTGATCCCTCGTAATGAATCGGGGCAGGATCCTCTCCCGCCGTCGCGAGAGAGGGCAGGATTTGATTTGAAAATTGCGTCGCTGCACTACCACTAACCATCCGTGTAGATCCGTGCCATCCGTGGGCAAAAAACAATCCATCCATCTGCGTCTATCTGGACAATCTGCGGGCAAAAACCACCTCTCCCTCTCACTCCATGTGAATAACCCCCGGATAACTTGCTTGGAACTCGTCAACAACTTGGCGCTTCTTTTCTTTGTCAGAATGCGTAAGGCTCGTTGACCTATCACACCTATGTCCGAGTCCGGTCCATTCGTCCATCTTCACAACCACACCCACTACTCCCTCCTAGACGGGTGCGCGAAACCCGCCCGTGCCGCCGCCCGAGCGAAAGAGCTGGGCATGCCCGCCCTCGCGATGACCGACCACGGGAATCTCTTCGGCGCCATCGACTTCTACCGCTCCTGCCGCAAAGCGGAGATCAAGCCCCTTATCGGCTGCGAGCTCTACTACGTCAACGACCACAAGCAGAACGAACGCCCGCGCCGCGAACGCAAACGCACTGACGACATCGGCGACATTCCCGAAGACTACGTCCCCTCGCCCGAGGATTTCCCGAAATTCCAGATTCACCACAAGGGCGTCATCGCGAAGGATTTCGAAGGCTACCAGAATCTCTGCAAGCTAGTGTCCGACGCCCACATCAACGGCGTCTATTACAAGCCGCGGACCGACATCGAGAAACTCGCCCAATATTCCAAAGGCCTCATCGGGCTCAGCGGCTGCATCAACGGCGTCGCCGCGCAGTATTTGATTTATGGCGACGAGGAAAACGCGCGCCGCGTCACCTCGGATTTCGTCGATATTTTCGGCAAGGAGAACTACTTTATCGAACTGCAGGACCACGGCATGCCCGTCCAGCGGCGCATAATACCCGGACTCTTGAAGATCGCCAAGGAGTTCGACCTGAAAGTCATCTGCGCCAACGATTCCCACTACGTCTACAAGGAAGACGCCGACCCGCACGACGCGTTGCTTTGTATCCAGACCGGCAAGATCATATCCGATCCGAACCGCATGAAATACCCCTCGCAGGAGTTCTACATGAAGAGCCGCGAGGAGATGGCCGAGATCTTCAAGGAGGTTCCCGAAACGCTCGACAACACCGTGCACGTCGCGGAATTGTGCGATCTCGAAATCCCATTCGACGAAAATCACTACCCCGTTTTCGAAGCGCCGCCCGAACTTAAATCCTTCAAAGACGACCCTGACACCTTCGATCGCATCCTCGACATCTACGAGGCGGAAAAAACCAAGGTCAACCAGCAAGAAGGCATCGACGAAGTCTGTAAGCTCTCCGCCGAAGAACGCGCGGATCTCAAAGCCAACGGCACCCTTCTTCTCGAACTCTGCAAGCGCGGCCTGCTCGATCGCTACGGAGTCGACTACGACAACCGCGACGCCTACACGCCAGAAGAAGGCCAGCGCGAGGACTTCGCCCAGTTCCTCTGCGAACAGCTCGACTACCAGATCGCGATCATCGCCGGCACCGGTTTCACGGACTACTTTCTCATCGTCTGGGATTTCATCAATTTCGCTCGCGGCGAAGGCATTCCCGTCGGACCCGGTCGCGGCTCCGGCGCCGGCTGCATCGTCGCTTACGTATTGAAGATTACCGACATCGATCCGTTGCGCTTCGGTCTTCTCTTCGAACGTATGCTCAACCTCGAACGCGTTTCCCCGCCTGACTTCGACATCGACTTCTGCATGCGGCGCCGCGAAGACGTGGTCGCCTTCGTCCGCGACAAGTACGGCGCCGACAGCGTCGCCAACATCATCACCTACGGCACATTCGGCGCCAAGATGGTCATCCGCGACATGGCCCGCGTGAACGACGTTCCCTTCGCCGAAGCCGACAAGCTCGCCAAGATGATCCCCGACGAGCTCAACATCTCGCTCGAAGCATCCGTCGAGAAATCCAAAGAACTTCGCGAAGAGCTCTCTCGAAACCCGGTCGCCCGCAAAATCGTCGAGCAAGGCAAGGTCATCGAAGGAATGGTCCGCAACACCGGCAAGCACGCTTGCGGCATTATCATCGGCGATCAACCCATCCACAATCTCGTTCCGGTAACGCTCCAAGAAGGCGACCTCACCACGCAATACGCTAAAGGTCCCGCCGAAGATCTCGGCCTCCTCAAGATGGACTTCCTCGGCCTCAAAACGCTCACCGTCATCTCCGACGCGGAGACGAGCGTCCGGCGACTTGAAGGCATGGTCGACTTCGACATCGAGAAAATCACTTTGGAAGACGACAAAACCTACGAGCTGCTCAACCACGGTAAGACCGTCGGCGTCTTCCAGCTCGAGTCCAGCGGCATGCAATCGCTCTGCAAGCAGATCGGCCTCTCCGTTTTCGAGGAGATCATCGCGCTCGTGGCGCTCTATCGTCCGGGTCCGATGCAATTCATACCGCAGTTCATTCGCGGTAAGAAGGATGCGAATACAATCGAGATTCCCCATCCGCTTCTCAAAGAGCTCGTGGGAGAGACCTACGGCGTCATGGTCTACCAGGAACAAGTCATGGAAGCCGCCCGCATCATCGCGGGCTACACGCTCGGCGGCGCGGATATTCTCCGGCGCGCTATGGGAAAGAAAATCGCTGCCGTCATGGAAGCGCAAAAGGAAGTCTTCGTCGAAGGCTCCCAAAAAACCCACGGCATGAGCCGCAAGATGGCGCTCGGCATTTTCGCCATTCTCGAAAAGTTCGCTGCCTACGGTTTCAACAAATCCCACTCCGCCGCCTATGCGATGCTCTCCTATCGCACCGCGTACCTAAAAGCCAACTACCCAGTCGAGTTCATGGCGGCCGTGCTTTCGAGCGAGCAAGGCAATGCGGATAAGGTAGCCCACTTCATCGATGAAGCCGAGGCTATGGACATCCGCGTCCTGTCGCCCGACATCAACACCTCTCTCCAATCGTTCACGCCCGTCGTCGACGACCCCGAAGACGCCGCCGCCGGACGCCCCGGATCAATCCGTTTCGGCCTCGGGGCGATCAAAGGCGTGGGCGACGCCGCAGCGATCAAGATCATCGATGAGCGGGAAGCCAACGGCGACTTCACGGACTTCGACGAATTTCTCGAGCGGATGGATTCGAAAGCGGTCAACCGCCGCGTGCTCGAGTGCCTCGTCAAAACCGGAGCGTTCGACTTCTCACTTGAGCCGCGCGGCGCAGTTTTCCATCGGCTCGAAGAAGCGATGAACTACGCGGCCGCTCGCCAACGCGACAAGGAAGTCGGACAGAATTCCTTCTTCGACATGCTCGCCGATGCGCCAGATGAAAATGGCGATCCCAACGGCGCCGCGAACGGCAATCGCGTCTACGATATGAGCAAGCAGTTTCCCCAGCACGAAATGCTCACCTACGAGAAGGAGCTTCTTGGCTTCTACGTTTCCGGGCATCCACTCGACGACTACAAAGGGATCGCCGAGGCGCTGACAAACTTCGACATAGACAAGATGGACAAGCTCGGCGACCGCGTGGAATTCCAAATTTGCGGCGTTGCTTCGGGTGTCACCAAAAAACTGGCACGCAAAGACAATCGGCCTTGGGCCTTCTTCAATATCGGCACTCTCAAAGGCAGCGTTCAAATGAATTGCTACGCGGACGCCTTCGGCGAGTACGGCCACAACCTCGAGAACGAAAAACTCGTCCTCGTCAAAGGAAGTGTTTTCCGCAACGAGGAAGGCGTCCGACTTAGCGTCGCGGAGATCCACTCGCTCGAAACGAGCATGCCGGATCAGATCAAGCACATCACCTGGATTCTCAACCCGAAAGGCGACACCGACAGTTTCTTCTACGACTATCGCGAAGCGCTCGACAAGACGCGCGGCAGCACCACGAGCGACCTCGCCTTTCAGCTCGAAGGCGACGCCATCGTCACCGCACCCACCGCGTCATCGCTCCGCTGGAAGGTAAACACTGGCGAATGGTCCAAGTTGCGAAACCACTCCGCTGTCGTCGGGTGCATCATCCAAACCGCCCCCGTCGAACTCAAGAAACGAGAGCGAAGGTGGAAGAGCCGGACCTAATCTGTGCACATCTGCGAAATTCGTGGTTAGAAAAAAATCATTTTGAACCACAGATTACACGAACTGACACAGATAAAAAATTGATCGCCGCAAAGAAGCGCAAAAGGCACAAAATTCACGCACGAACCAACTACCGAAACTGCGATACCATTTTGCGCTTTCTGCGCCTTTTCGCGGCCATCAATCCGTCATCCATATTCTCCGTAGCGGAACGACTACGTCGTTTCGTTAAACCCCAAACCAAATCCGTGCTCATCCCGCTCATTCGTGGTTTCAAACGACAGCGGTAGAGCGTTGTCCACACTCCTCTCGAAAAACCCTGCACTTCCGAAAACATTTGTCCAAGCGGGCAAAACTGGTTCTAATCGAAGAACCCAATAGAGAAGTTACGCATGCAAAAGAGCTCCCGAATATCACGCCGCGAATTTCTTGGAAAATCAGCGGCAACCGCATTTAGTTTCACCGTATTGCCATCCTATCTGGCATTGGGCAAAAAGGATTCGGCAGGCAACGTACCGCCCAGCCAACGGCTCAATCTTGGTTGCGTGGGTGTAGGCAATCGCGCGAACGCGGTGATCGCGGGCTTGTGCAAGCAAGGGAACGCCATGCCCGTGGCATTTGCCGACGTGGACTATTACAATTCCGAACGGGCAGAGAAAACGCTGGCCGAATTCCCTGAT
>JAJFLS010000497.1 GCA_021772595.1 Opitutales bacterium | reverse complement strand
TGGGAGATTTTTAGGATGAATAAGAAAGAATCGGAATTTACGCGCGAAAAGCGCATCGAAAGTGAAGCGACTCAATGGGTGGCTCGCAAATTCAGCGGGTTTTCTGCTGAGGATCAGGACGCCTTCTTCGAGTGGCTCGCGGCGGACCCGTCTCATAGTGAGGCCTACGTCAAGTATCAGGAGCTTTGGGGACGCATGGACACGCTCGCCGAGTGGGCTCCGGAGCATAGCGAGAAACCTCATCGCGATTTGCTGAAGGACAGGCAGAATGTGTATCGATGGGTTTGGCTAGGCGGAATGGCGGCTCTGCTCGCACTAGGCTCATTTCTTTGGCTGCCTGAACAGATAGGGCATCAGGAAGCGGATCGGCAACATTATGTCGCGAGCGCTTATGAAAGCCACGAGCTTTCTGATGGATCGGTCGTGGAAATGAATAGCGGCGCGGCGATGGTGGTGAATTTTACGCCGGAGGAACGGCGAATCGAATTGGTCTCGAGCGAGGCGCTCTTCAATGTCGCGAAAGACAAAGACCGTCCTTTTATTGTCACTGCCAAAGGCATTGAAGTACGAGCCATCGGTACCGCTTTTAACGTGCGCGTGTCGGAAAATGAGGTGGAAGTTTTGGTTACGGAGGGGAAGGTTAGGTTGGATGCTAATCCTGTTGGGCTTTCCTCAGTCGTTGAGGCGAGCGCGGTTGCTCCTTTTGCGAGCAATCTCGTGGCCGGGCAACGTTCCATCGTATTGCTGGAAAGTGAAAATCCCGAACCTGTGGTCGTGCAGGCAGACGAAGAGGAAATTCTGGAAGAGCTCGATTGGAAGTACCGATTGGAATTCGATTCGATACCTTTGTTCGAAGCAGTTGAGCAGATTAATCAGCGTAGCGATATCGAGCTGGTGATCGTCGATGAGGAATTGGAAGAACTGCCAATCGTAGCGACCCTGCGTATTGATAAGATGGATTATTTTGCTGATATATTGGAACTTTCATTCGGCATCGATACCGAAATGGATAGTCGCGGACGAATGCTCTTAAAGAAGGCAGGCAACTAATTGTAAGATACTCTGAGCGACTTAAATTTTAACCACGGAGAACACGGAGGTACGGAGGATTGGCGAATGGAAATAATTCGATAGGGGCTTCGATTGCAATGGCCGCGTAAGGAGCGTTCTCGTGCATCGTCCTATGATTATATAATATTATCGAATGAGAATTTAACCACAGATTGAATGTGTCGCTTCGCTCGGTACACAGAGGACACAGATAGAATATTGATGATTTCAAATGAAGATTAGGTCTGTTTTAAGCGGTTAAACACGTGAATTATCTAGCTACTATTACTGGAGACCATCCCGTAGAAAAACAGCCGAAGCATTCAAGTTTAATTTATGGTTAAAAAATAAGATCTGTGTCCTCTGTGTAATCTGTGGTTAAATCTATTTTGCTATAAAGGTCCGGTATCTGGAAACACCTATCGTTATCATAAAAATCTCCGTACCTCCGTGTTCTCCGTGGTTAAAAAATTCTGTAGTGATATTCTCCTCTAATTTCAATTTTCTCCAAAAACATCTAGTTAATCCTATTTCGTAATTCGTTTCAGAATGTGAAGCTCGCATTCTGATGATAATAAATGACTCAAACTTCAAATCCGCAGATTCGTCTGCATCGCCTCGTGCGGTGGAGTCTTTTTTGCTCGTTGATTGCGTGCTTCACTTGTCAGGTCTTCTCCAATACGGAGGAGATTCAAATGAAGACCGTATACTTCAACGTACCCGAGGGGAAAGCGAAAAGCACCCTGAAGGAGGCAGCGCGTCAAGCGGATGTGGATATCGTATTCGCAGGTCGTTTGTTGCGCAAAGTGGAAACGCCCGCTGTTCAAGGCGAGTATGTTCCCCCCGAAGTTTTCGATCTCATGTTGGCAGGTACCTCGCTCGCCGTATTTCAACATGAGAAATCTGGCGTGTATACAATAAGGAAAGCCGCAGTCGCAGAAGATGCGATCGGTGATTCAAACCATGTAGATACTACACCAATGAACGAAAATAAAAAAACAATCGGCGGCCTCTTTAAGGGGCTGCTAGCGCTCGCAGTTGCGATCTCTCCAAACCTCTCTGCTCAAGAAGAAGATGAAGTCTTCGAACTAAGCCCATTCTCCGTCGATTCGTCTGGAGATATTGGCTATCGTGCTCAGAATACGTTAGCGGGCACCCGTATGAACACGAATTTAGCAGACACGCCTGCTGCAATTTCGGCCTATACCAAAGAGTTCCTCGACGACATAGGCGCTGAAACAGTTGAGGATATTCTGATTTTTGGTGCTAATACTGATCGTGATGTAACCCAAGATGGTACAGGGTTGCGTGCTGTACAGGCGGATGCGGTGGTCAAAATCCGTGGTTTTGCCAATGCTACATTAACCCGGAATTATTTTGGAGCCCCTGTTTCTGTCGATCGGTATAATGTTGATCGAATAGATATATCTAAGGGGCCGAATGCGGTTCTTTATGGTATTGGTGGTCCAGGTGGAGTGCTGAACACGACGACAAAACGCGCCAGAATCGGAGGCAATAACAAGTCGATAAGCGCTACTATCGGAAGACATAGTAAATTTAGGACCGAACTAGACTTTAATTTTACGGTAGTAGAGGATAAATTGGCGCTGCGAATAAATGCCCTGGTAGAAGACAGCGAAGATTGGCAGGACTTTGAAATGCTTCAGCAAAACGCGATGGCTTTGGCGGTAACGTACAAGCCATTTGAGCGAACTATTGTTAGGGCAGAAGTTGAACACAGTGACCGAAAAGTTAACGATGCCTTTCCATTCCCAGCGATGGATTTGGGAGGCACTAGCTATATTAAAGCTGGGGCACCGATATCGGGAGACCCTCTTGATGGGGAAAATCCCGCTCCAGGCATCATCCGCTTTAGAAATTTTCAGCAGGTACTGTATGCTCCCCAATTAAGAGACCAACCCTTTCGACTTTCAAGTCTTGGCCCCGACGTGGATGTGCGCCCTGATCTGGAAGGCATTCAAGCATCTGGTTTTTGGGAACCTGTTCCTGGTCCCAATTCTCCAATTGTAGGTCGCGTAGCAGATACCAATTTCGATGTTCTGCCCGAAAATGCGAATTTAAACGGTCCGGGAAATCGGCTGGATAATCACTACACTAACGCCTCTATGTTCGTTGAACAGAGTTTCGGTGACTTAAATATCGAGGCTGGCTTTAATAAATTCACGTACTACCGTGATACTAGATTTCCAGTTCAATGGAATATTCTTGGCGTTAAGGGCGACCCAAATGCGGTTATACCGGGAGCTTACTATGCCGATGGGGATTCGAGCACTGCTGGAGACCAAAGTCTTGGAACTCCGTTGCCGACTTCCGAAATTGGCCGTGCTAATCCCTTCGCTGGTGAACTTTATGTGGAGAGCCTAGCAGGACAGCGTTATCAAGTAAGAGATCACGATAACTTCAGGGTTTCCGCAGCGTACGATCTGGACCTGACTGAATCCAATGAATGGCTGGGGTCTCACACCTTTGCTGCACTGTGGCAGTATGACGATCAAGTTTTTCAGACGGGAGTCTACAGGGAGTATAATACTAATGGGAATAACAATGACCGTATTGACGCGGCCGCCAATCAGATTTGGCGCCGCACCTATCTGGATTTTGATAGTCCTGATGGATTGCGTGGCCTCCAGGACCCGTGGAGAACTCCGATTCCTACTGATACGGGTGTTCGGGCGGAATTTCTCCATTTCCGAACCGCCCCACTTCGTTCGACCAAGAATGATTCTCAGATGATCGCCGTTCAGAGCAAGCTTCTCAAGGAGAAGCTAATCTTGACGGCAGGTTTTCGCCAGGATGAACAGACAGCGAACGTGTCTTCTATCGGTGCGGTGAAACTTCCAAATTCCAATAATCTCTATTCGGACCCGGTACCCAGAGGGTACGATCCTGAGACAGAAAGTACTTTTACAGGCGATACCACCACGTTTGGCGCTGTTTTCCGGCCACTTGACTGGTTAGGCTTTCACTACAACGAGTCAGACAGTGTACTGCCCCAGTCGACGACGTTTGATATGTTCAACAGGTCGCTCATTAACCGTTCGGGGATTGGGCAGGATTACGGTGTTCGTTTCGAACTACTTCAGGGCAGGGTATACGCGACTGTTAACAAGTATGAAACTTCGGATACTAATCAGGCTTTGAACCGACCGCGACTCCGCTCTGGTCCTATTACAGCACTAAACAGGATTTTAGAAACGATGGTGGCGGACGGCCAGCCTTTGCCATCAATTTTAAGTGAACAATTTCAGGGGGCCTTTGGTGGTGGATCTTCAACAGAGCTAAATAGTGGACGCGACCTTTTCGACCTTGACGGTGAAGGATACGAGGTGGAGATCGTCGGAAACCTGACAGAAAAATGGAGTCTCTCGTTTAATTATAGCGAAAGTAAAATGGTAACGGGTACCATGGCTGTTCACATGGGTGGTTTCTTGGCAGATCAACAGTCTGCCTGGGATGGGAACAACACCCTGCTGGACGAAAGCTATGGAGAGGTTGAAAACTTTGTGAACGACAGAGACAATACTCCTGATCGTGATTATGATTTGGAGCCAGCTACCTTCAACGACGCCTATGATTACTCAGTGGCAGTCTACGAAGGAGTTATCCTAGAGCAAGGGCAGACACCCCTGGCCAATGTTGAAGAGTCGATGAACTTTTTCACCTCCTATCGATTTGGTGAAGAGGGGTCCGGTTTGTTGAAGAATGCTCGAATCGGTCTAGGCGGCAACTATCGCGGCCCCCCGGTAATCGGCTATGATTCGACAAATAATAATGCGCCGATCCTTGGCGACAGTTTTTTAAATACGCGCTTGATGCTCGGAAAAACCATTCCGTTGAAAGAGGGGCGTCGGTTGGATCTCCAATTAAATCTGAACAACCTATTCGGGGACGAAGATTTACTTCCTTGGGCCGCTACTAGCGAAGGAATTTCTCGTTGGTCATTTCAGCGTAATCGACAAAGATGGGATCTACGAGCGGTATATAGCTTTTAAATATCTCAATTCTTAAGATGCTATTTTGATCAATGGCATTACTTTCTAGGGATAGTTAGTAAAGTAGGTATAGTAGTAGTGACTTGCTCCCCCGGTTGTTACCGGGGGAGTTTTTCCTTACTCGAAATCAAGTGATCTTAGTATTTCAGAGTATTTGCCCGAAGGGAATTCCATACTATTTTTTTTAGGGGGCTGTCACACTTAGTATGATAATAATTATAGCTAAAACGATTGTTTCAAACGTCTTAGTCTGTGGATAACACTTTTCAATTTCATGCATCATTTTTCTTCGTTCAATTCCCTGCAAATCATTCTAATTGAGGGATTTGAGCGAAGAAAAATGATGGCTTAACTAGGATGGCCCCAAAAATAATAATTCAAAAAATGAAGTTTGTAGCAGTCTCGTTGGTCTCGATGTCAATGTTCCATTTCGCTCTGGCACAGCAGGGAGCGAGGAGTGAAATCTCATTCAATAGGGACATTCGACCTATTTTTTCGGAGACGTGCTTCAATTGCCACGGGCCTGACGAAGCGTCTCGCGAGGAAGACCTGAGGTTTGATATTCCCGAGTCCGCTTTTGCTGAGCGGGAAGGGGGGTACTTTGCCATTGTGCCTGGAGATCCAAAGGCGAGCGAAGCGTGGCTATTGATCAGCGATCCGGATCCTGAATACAGGATGCCGCCGCCTAAATCACACCTGGTACTATCGGATGAGCAAAAGGCTACCATCGAGCAGTGGATACTGGAAGGAGCCAAATACGAATCGCATTGGGCCTTTGAGGTGCCGCAGAAAGAGTCACTTCCCGACGCCATGTCCAGTGAATGGTCCGACAGCCCGATAGACCGTTTCGTGGGAGAGAGGCTAAAAGAGGAAGGATTGTCCCCGAATGACGAAGCGGACCGCCGCACGCTAATCCGACGCTTGTCCTTCGACCTGACTGGGCTGCCCCCAACGTTGCAAGAGATTGATACGTTTCTAGAGGACCATTCACCCGATGCCTATGAAAGCCTGGTGGACCGTCTGCTCGACTCTCCCCACTACGGTGAGCGCATGGCCCTGTACTGGATGGATCAGGCCCGTTATGCTGATACCAACGGGTATTCAAGAGATGGGGGC
>JAJFLS010000496.1 GCA_021772595.1 Opitutales bacterium | reverse complement strand
TTTTTTGTGGCGCGGGCGCGGTGTTTGCGCGGAAATGGTCTAACTCTTGTATCTGCCATGGGGCTAACTCGAAAATCCAAGCGATTCCTCGAAATTCTTCTGCTGTCCGGATTGGACGCTATGGATTTCACAACCAATCCGAAAGCTATGATGTACGGGGCTGTCGGCTGGACATCGGACCGAAACGCCGTCCGTCACATGCAGACTTTATCCAGCAAAGGCCTGATCGCTTTGAGCGAAGAACGAGCATCCGGATCTTGGGTCGCTCGCATTACCGCCGAAGGCAGAAACTCCCTTTTAGAGAACATCAATCCCGAAGAATCATGGTTGGAACTCTGGGACGGGAAATGGAGAACGCTCTCCTTCGATCTTCCCCGAGAGGCAGTGAAACAACGCCGCCAGCTCAATAATTGGCTGAAGCGACACCGGTTCGGCCACCTTCAGGGCAGTCTATATATCACCCATCGCAGCTATGGCAGTTGGACTAGCGAAATCGAAAGCCAAAACATCGATCCCCGCGCCGTTCTCTTCCAGGATTGCTCGCCCGCCGGGAGACTCACTAGCGAAGAATACGTGGCGAGATCTTGGCCTTTCAAAAAGATCAATCTCCACTACGCCGAACTGATACAGTTTTTGCGAAGCAATCCTCCCTCGCGCGACCGCCCACCCCTCTCTTGGTTCGAAGCCGAGTCCGAACTTTGGAACGCCGCATTTGAAGCGGATCCTTTTCTCCCCAATTCGCTCCTCCCGCCCGGTTACAAAGGCAAAGAAGCCTGGAGCCTCCGCAAGCAAGCATACTCTGCCTGGAGAGCCTGCCTCGCCTCCGACCAGTCCTAAACACCAAGAAAAGGCGCCGCCAATAAAGGAACCGCTAGGCCGAGCGCCCAATCAACACACAGCCCTAAAACCGAAACCCCAATCACTCGCGCCACAAAAAACGTCAACGTTGACGTTTTTTGTGGCGCGGGCGGGGTCTGCTTCGAAATCTGGCGGCGAGGATTCGAGGGGGAGCACATCAAAATGCTATTGCCAGGCCTGCCACAGTACTTTTACTACGCCACCTATGAAATCGCCTTTCGCCAAACTCTCCGCCCTCGCGCTACTCGCGATCGCGGTCTTTTTCGCAGGATGCTCTAAAAAGCCGCAAACGCTTCTCGCCCGAATGGACCCCACCAAGGGCACGATCGTCATCGAGCTTTTCGAGGAAACCACTCCGCTGACTGTGGAGAATTTCGTGGGGCTCGCCGAAGGAAGCAAAGCCTGGAAAACACCGGCAGGCGAAGAAAAGAAAGAGCCCTTTTACGACGGCCTAATTTTCCATCGCGTAATCGATGACTTCATGATCCAAGGCGGCTGCCCACAGGGGACCGGAATGGGAGGCCCCGGCTACCAGTTTCAAGACGAATGCTACGTCGGTTCGGTCGTCCCGCTCGAAGGCGAGATCACCGATCCCGACACCGCGAACGAGGTCTTCTTAGCGCTAATGCGCCCGCATATCATTGAGCATAATGGAGTGAGCCCGATCCCGGAATTCGCGGAACTCTTCACGGCCATTCAAACCGCTCGATCCGTTGAGCCGTTGGTGGGCAAAACAGTCGAAGAACTGCAGGCTATGCTCGGATCCACTGAAAAGCTGACACGATTTCAGCCGGAACTCGCCACTGTTACCGGCGAGATCCAGGACGCCGAAATGGGCAACTTCGTCTTTCAAGCGCTCTTCGCTCCCCACCTCCAAGAAAACCAAGGCAAGAGCCCGATCCCGGAAATCGAAGCTCTATTCGAACAAATCAAAGCATCGAACTCCGCGGAACCGCTCGTCGGGAAAACCGTCGAGGAGCTGCAGGCGCTTCTAGGAACCGACACCCCTGTCCAGCAGCCAACGCTTCTCGGGAAAGTCGATTACGGAACGCTTTGCATGGCGAACTCCGGTCCCAACACCAACGGCTCCCAGTTTTTCATCGTAACCAAAAAAGGCGGCGCGAACTGGCTCGACGGAAAGCACACCGTTTTCGGGAAAGTCATCGAAGGCATGGAAATCGCCGAAGCGATCGAAAACGTGGAGAAAGCCGAGGGCGACAAGCCAGTCAAGGATGTCAAAATCGTCAGCATAAAGATCGAGCGTATCTAGAAGCTGGCGACCAACCGCAACTACGACTCGCTCGCTTTTCTCTCTGCCAGATCGGTTTCGATTTGCTTGGCTAACTTTGGAGTAATCCCATAAAAGAGAACCGCGATCGCGCTCAGAATTCCGATTCCAGACGGTATAAAACTCATCAATAGTTTTATTCCTTCAATCGTTTCAGGAGCTTGGGCGACGTTCGCTTCATACCCATACCAAGAAAGGAAATGCCCGGCGATAAAGCCGCCAATCGCCCAACCGGCCTTCTGCGAAGTCGTGCCGGCCGAAAAGACTAGGCCTGTAAATCGACGCCCATATTTCCACTCTGTATAGTCGGCAGTATCCGCAATCATCGCCCAGAATAAAGGCATCAATGGCCCCATCAGAGCGGAAGTCAGAATGTGTACCGTTATCAAAAGAAGGCGATTTTCCGCATCGACAAAGTAGAACGCCAAGCTCGAGAGACCCGCGGCGACAGAAAGGACAATGTAGCCGTATTTCTTTCCACCAAGAACACGCTCCAAATAACTCGTCATCACTACTCCGCACAACGTCGCCCCAGTACCAGCAGTAAGAAACAGCGATATCTGATTTTCGTTCGCCCCGACGTAGTACTTCATAAAGTACAAAACCGCGGCGTTGCGCGTGGTTATCCCGATTAGCGTAATGATCCCGATTCCGCATATCGACAGCCAGGGCCTATTCTGCACAAGCAAACCCAAATCTTTGAATACGCTGGTGTCCTGCCCCTTTGGTGGCGAAACGCGTTCCCTCGTCGATCTAAAAGTAGCATAGAACAACGCGCCTGCCATCAGAGCGTAGAGAATCATTGTTCGAAAATATCCCTTCGCCT
>JAJFLS010000495.1 GCA_021772595.1 Opitutales bacterium | reverse complement strand
GGGACGTCGTTGCCCTACCTCAATACCCGACCCTCACTCGACCGAAGTAACTGACCGAGCTATCATAGTCGATCGGGATTTCAACGCGCACGCGCTCGAAGGAATCGTCGATCTCAGTGACGGTTTCAGGTCCGGTGATTGCGATGTAACTCTGAGGCGCTAGTGTAGTTGAATATTCAGGCACGTAGGTCAGCCCCGAGTTCTTACGTCGGATGTACTCCAGTTGCAGAGTCTGATTCTGTCCTTCACCAACAATATCGATCGTCGGCAATCCGGAGTTCCCGCCACTCGACAAGGTATGAGTGTCCGACTTCGACAGGTTCATGTTGAAAGCGAATTTCAAGACATTCGGCACGCGGTCGTTATGCGGCGTCGCCAGCGGCAATGCGTCATTTCCCGAGAGTCCCGCGTCACCCGCAGCCTCAGCGATTTGGCTCGGCGCGTCCGCCACGACCATCACGACCTCGCGGTCCTCCGGTATCGGCCACAGAACTATTTCTTGATTGAGCTGCGTGAGAATCGTGTCGGCCGCATCGACTATACTCCCGCCGGAAACGCGGAGCTGCTCGGTTGTTATATTTTCCGATCCGATAAGATCTTCCAGGGTGGTTGCTCCGACTACATTGCTGCCGTTATTGAAAATCGAATTGTTGAGAATCGGATCCAAATGTTCTCCAAACGCTGTCAGAATGCGGACCACTCCGATGCCTTTGACTGTCCACTCAATTGTCGTGCCAGACGAACCGATATCGACTATATCCCCAAGCGGGGTTTCTACTCCGTTTTCAACAGAGAACGATTCAGTCGTGCCAGTAACAACGATCTCGGAAACGCGAACCAAAGCAGTGTAGGGATCGGTCACTACCACCGGACTGGAACCCGGGTATAGACCCGAAACCGTGGCAGTCCCCGCGAAAACGGAACGATGCTCTATGGTGCTCGTGTCGACAATTTTCAGCTCAAAACCATCCTCTACTTCGATAGTCCTCGATTCCAGAATTTGACGATAGCGTGTAGAAACAACCTCGCCGATGGTCGCATTTCTTCGAAGCAGCATGACTCCATCGGAAGGAGTGCCATCGATTCCGAGCGTTGTGAAGGTCGTGCTGATGCTAACGCTTCTACCCTCGTCACTCATAGTGACTCTGACGTTGGGCGAATTGGAAATTGTCTTCCATTGGGTTATGCCCGTATCGTCGACCGAGTCATCGAATTTGGTAAACGTGTCAAACGGCTCGTTAAAATCTCCGCCATCGGCATTGCTCGTATCGCCGATAGGCGTCCCTCCGCGAAACCCATTGATGATCGGCAACACCAAACGCCCTTCCGAATCGATCCCCAAGAGGTTCGTCGTTTCGGTACGAATTATTTGGTTATCGAAAAACGATTCAGCCACCTTACTCTCTTCCCATCCAGGCTCCGTGAATAATGGATAATAGGAAGTTACTTGGCCCAGCAGCACGCTTTGAATCGTCAAGGCGCCAAGGACGGCAAAGAGTTTGGTAATTCTATTCTGGCTACAGCTATCCATAAAGATTCCGAAAAAATGGAAAACGGACATCATTGCAATCGTGATTAACGAAGAACCTCTGTTTCGTAATGCGCTTCATAAGTTTTTGATCAAAACCGAGTTAAACGATCCAAATCGCAAAACCCTATATAGTAACATGTGTTATCGCCGAAAAACTTTCCATGGAGACACTAGACAATCAGGTAGGGCAGCGATCCCGCGACGGCGGGAGCGCGCTGCGCTGCGTTTGCTTGAACTTCTTATGCGGCACGCTCCCGCTCAGCGGGATCGTCGCCCTACCGATCAATCGTCGTAGAGCTCCTTGAGAGCTATCGCCAACCGCTCGTATTGCGGCAATTCGTTGTAAACTTGAGCTGATATTCGGACGAGCCGCTTCGGATGCTGTGGCCAGATCATGATCGGCACTTCGATGTTGTATCGTTCGATCAACGGCTTCTGCCAATGATCCAGGTACTTAAGGGGCTGATACGGTTCGGTCAGTTTAGAGTCGGCGATCGGGATGGAGCCCAGCGAACCAATCATGCTATCGGGCGCGGGAGATGGAGTATTAAGAGTTTTCCAAATTGCAGCGCGCCCCGCCAATGCTAACTGTCGATTGCGTTCCATGATTTCGGGCCAGCCGCCGGGCAACAGACTTTCCATATACTTTATAGCGTAGGGAACGGAAAGCGAGGAGCTCGGATCGCGCGTTCCCATCCAACCGAATTCGATTTGGAAACGCGAACGGTCAGTCCGCGGGGAATTCGCCCCATGGCTGATGGTCAGCGGGCGGATAGCCCCTTGCCTATCGCGGCGGACATATAGAAAGCCGGAGCTCTTAGGCGCGCAGATCCACTTATGGCAATTGCCGGTGTAGTAAGTCGCTCCGAGCGAATTCACATCCAGCGGAATCATTCCTGGCGCATGGGCTCCGTCTACCAAGGTATCGATGCCGTGCTCGGCCAATTTGTCTATAATCGTCTTTATCGGCAAGACGATCCCCGTCTGACTCGTTACATGGTCAATGAGCAGCAGCCGCGTTTTGTCGGTAACCTGGGCCATGACCGCCTCCACGACCGCTTCCTCCGAATCTACGGGAAACGGTATTTCGATAGTCACTACCGTCGCGCCACGTTTCTCGGCCGCATAGTGTATGGCGTTACGGCAAGCGTTATATTCGTGATTGGATACGAGCAACTCGTCTCCTGGCTCGAAGTCGAGCGAGCGAAGGACTGTGTTCACCCCCGCAGTCGCATTGGCCACGTACACGAGATCGTCGCCATTTACTCCGATAAAATCTCCGAGGGACGCGCGGGCCTCATCCAGCATGGGTTCAAGGTCGCGCTGGAAAAATTGCACTGGCTGACTCTCCAGGCGCTGTCTAATATCCTGCTGATGTTCCAGCACAGCGAGCGGGCAGCTGCCAAAAGAACCGTGATTGAGGAAAACGGTTTCGGGATCTAGAGGAAACAAAGCCGGATCAACTGCAGGACGATCAATCATGATGTGAGAAAGAGGAACAAGATTATCGAGTATTCAAGCGGCAAATCAGATCAATTGTGTCATCGCCCTGCGGGCTAGGAGTCTCGCTGCGCGAGCCAACAGGATCCGGCTAGGCCAGAATTAGGTTCGTTCAATTCCATTCAAAAACATTCCTTGGCAACTTCGGAGCCATCCTAATTGCCCGGAGAGCAGCCTAGGGACGGTGAAGGAGCGATAACTTTTCGTTTTCATCGACCATCGCCTTTTTATAGAAACATCCGATGCCCGTCAGAGCCAAGGTGATCGCGACTGCGAAGTTGATGAGCGACAGGAATTGCCAGTGCCAATATTGGGCTACTGAAACTCCTAGCGTAGTGCTCATATATATCCCTGTCGTATGCCAGGGTATCAGGTTTTCAATCATCGTACCTGAGTCTTCAAGAGAACGCGAAAGCACCTTGCGGGGAATGCCTTTCTGGTCGTAGCTCTCATGAAAGGCTTCGCCGACGATGAAACTGGCCGCCATCTGATTGGAAGTGAATGCATTGATGAATCCGGTCGAAGCTAGAGTTGAAAGTATAGTCGCCGACCTCGACTTCGCGAAACCGAACACGCGGCTCACGATGATCGGCATGGCGTTGATCTTGTCGATGGCGCCCACGTAAACGAAAACGATAAGCGAAATCACCACTGGCTCGCTAAGCTCGTATAAGCCCCCTCGATTAAACAACGTACTCAACTCTCCCGGGATCGCCGTCATCCAGACCGCCATCGACGTGTCGTATCCTTTGTAAAGCGATTGGACGACATCGGCGAGAGTCGTCTGCTGAAACAGGAAGGCCAGTATGCAGGCTGAAAACGAAGAGCTAACCAATACAGGCAAAGTCGCCTTGCGCTTGATCGAGCCGTAAAGAACGATCGCGACCGGAATCAGCAGCAGAAGATTGAAGCTGAACATGCTCCCGATCCCTTCCAGGATCACCTCGGTCTGCGCGATTACTTCCGCGCCGTCCGCATTGACTGGATACACGAATCCCAGCACGAAATAAATGATCGTCGTCATAAACGCCGACGGCATCGTCGTATACATCATCGACTGGATATGATCCCACAACGGCACTTCCGCAGCGAGCGCGGCAACGTTGGTTGTATCCGAAAGTGGAGACATCTTATCCCCGAAAAACGCCCCACCAATAACTGCGCCCGCCGTGATCGCGAGGTCCGCATTGATCGTCGCAGCGACACCGATCAAAACCAGCCCCACCGTTCCAACCGAACCCCAGGAGGTTCCGGTGAAGGTAGAAAAAACCGAGGCTACCAGAAACGAGATCACGTAAATGTATCCGGGATGAATGATCTTAATTCCGTAGTAGATCATCATCGGGATTGTGCCTGAGACGATCCAACTGCCGATGATCATGCCGATCGTGAACAGGATGAGAATGGTGGGGAATGCCTTAGCCAATTTCTTGACGATGGAGTCCTGCACCTCCTGCCAGGAGTAGCCCAGCCAAGCCAGTTGGGCGATGGCGATGACCGCAGCGCTCAGAAAAACGATCTCAAGCGGAAATGCCGCGAGATCCTGAACATGTGGTCGGAAAATCAATCCGTAGCCGAGGATCAAAACCAGTCCAAGTACGGGAAATAGAGCCTGCAAAAAGGTAGTTTTTGGGGTAGAAGGGTTTGCCATGAACATCGGCGTTATAGGGATCGAACGCCCGGAAGCACAGCCAAAATTTATAAATGTCTAATGGTAGGGCGACGACGTCCCGGCGTGCCGCGTCTATTTGATCATCCTACGCGGCGCGCCGGGACGTCGTGCCCTACCTCTTTCAGCGCCCCGCTACGACCCCACAGCGATTACCACCGTTCCGATTCTCTGCTCCGTCTCCACTCTTCGGTGAGCTTCGGCGGCTTGCTCCATCGGGTACACCTTATCGACAACCGGTTTTAACTTTCCTGCCTCGATCATTTCTTTGAGAGCGATTAGCTCTTCCTCCTCTTCTCCGGCAAAAGCGAACGTCGCCGACTTTTTCGTAAATAGAGAAGTGAGAAACGTCCTCAACATGTCGGAAACCTTGGGATTCGCTGTTAGATAGCGCCCCTTAGGTTTAAGGGCATTGATGCTTTCGGAATACGAATTCCGAGCGACCATGTTGAAAATCACGTCATAGGTTCGGCCGCTTTTCGCGAAATTTTCTTTAGCATAGTCAATGAAATGATCCGCCCCGATGTCGCGTAGCATTTGCTCCTTAATTGCGCTGTCGACAGCGGTCACTTCGGCCCCCATCGCCTTGGCGATTTGCACTCCAAATGCGCCGATGCTTCCGCCGGCGCCGTTTACTAGAACGGTCTCACCTTTATATACATTCGCACGTCTCATAAAGTGAAGCGCATTCAGTCCTCCCAGCGGAACGGCCGCGGCTTCCTCGAAGCTCATATTACTTGGAATCGTCGCGAGCGTGTAGTTGGCAGGTAAGCACAAGTATTCGCCATAGGCACCCATACGCAATTTCGTGGCTCCGAAAATCCGATCGCCTTTCTTGAATTTGGAAACACCCTTTCCAATGGATTCTACTTCTCCGGAAAAGTATCCTCCCAATATCGGATTTTTAGGTTTTCGGATCCCCAACGCGATTCGCAAGGGCAGCCAAAACCATTTCACCGGAAAATGGAAACTCCGCATCTCGCAGTCAGCCTTCGTCGCTTCCGCCGCGCGTACCTTTATCAGGATTTCATTATCCTTGGGCACAGGATTTTCGAACTCTTCGACCTGTAGAACTTCCGCTGGTCCGTAGATTCTATATACAACTGCTTTCATCGGTTCGGATATTTGGCAGGGTCACGACGTCCCGGCAGGCCGCGTCTATTTGATCGTCTTACGCGGCACGCCGGGACGTCGTGGCCCTACCGATGAGACTTACTCCACACGTCTGACGATCGGTATGAATATTGAAACAGCGCGTAGAATCCGGGAATGAGGATCAATGTGATCACAAACACCTTACTCGCAGTTATAAAGGCTGAGCCAAAAGCCAAATAGATGGAGAAGGCGAGGCTAACGACC
>JAJFLS010000494.1 GCA_021772595.1 Opitutales bacterium | reverse complement strand
CAAAACTTTCCTGCTGCGGCTCTGAGAAAATGGGCAGCTATCTAAATCTAATTTTTATGGAGCAGGATGAGTATCTTGCCGTTAAGCATGAAATCGTTCCCTATGCCGACCATTTTCCTTTTGCTGCGGCAGGTATTCCTGGAGTCTATCTAGGGCGCTCGAATTGTACCTCCGGCCGCTTCTTTCATCATCGTCCGGACGATACACTGGCACGAATCAGCATTCCTTTATGTACTTCACTCGTCCAGGTCGGCTGCCAAATTTTAGTCACATTGGCTAACGCCGAGGCTATGCCATTTCAGCCAACTATCCCAAAAAGCTTACAAGTGGAAATCGAATATATGTGGCAAGAAATCTTCGGCGGCTGGGAAGGCTTTATTTAGTGCAGATGGAGCGCCATAAAGCGAACTCAGGATAGTTCAGGACTGCCAGCAAATACTGCTACCACACCTCACTCTTTGCTGTGATTTCCACATCCCAGGGTTGGTCGGGGTTCGGATCGTAAATGGGGTCGTTATCCCGTTCCGGGAATGTGGGGATGATGGCAGACATTCTTGCCAATGCCGCTTACAAGACACCAAAGCTAATCATACCTGGTACCATTTTCAAAGTCTTTTGGATTGTAGCCAAATTTTATGAGAAGTTGGCCATACAAGCCAATTTCAGCCTCCCCCATCATTCTAGCTAAATCAAGGATTCTGAGCTCGCCATGTCTTGAAAGTATCATGGTAGGTCCAAAAGAACCCCTCTTCTTTCCGATAGGCCATGTCTTGATTCTCCAATTGCTCTTTCATAAAAGCATCCAGATTGGAATGATCAATAAAAGGGTCACTCGTGTCATGTCGAAACTGATACAATGCATCGATTAATCGCTTCTTGATTTTAGCATAGGCAGGATCATCTGCGAGATCACTCCATTCATAAGGATCGTCCTGCAGGTCATACAGTTCATATTCGGGAGGAATCTCCCAACGCTGATAAGCATCTTCTACCTTAGCTGAAACCGTAGCACGCTCATCAGGACGAACTCCTGGATTTACAAAAAAGGGATGCTTCTGATTCAGGTAAGAATGGGCGATGTAATTATCCTCTCCTGCACGCGGACTCTTGATCAACTTGTAGCGTTTATCTCGAATTGAGAATTGCACATAACAGTTGCCAGCAAAAGATCCAGTTGTCATCGCGTGAGTGTAGGTTCGCCAATCATTGACACCTTCTTCTGAGAACAACGGCTGCAAAGGTTTCCCTGGCAATGAGGAAGGTACTTCAACTCCCGCAGCCAACAATAGAGTCGGGAGTATATCTAAAGTGGTTACCAGCTCATGACGAACACTTCCGGCATTCATGCGCCCAGGCCAACGAACGATATATGGAATCCTTAGCCCGGCTTCGTAGACGGTACCCTTACCTCGAGGGAACTGCGCTCCATGATCTCCTATGTAAATGATCAGGGTATTCTCCATTTCTCCTGTTTGCTTCAGAGACAGCAAGAGCAACCCCACCCAGTCATCCAGACGAGCCATGCAGTTGTAATAATCAGCCATCACCTCACGAAGTCGCGCAGAATCGGCTCCCACCCACGGAAGCATCTCTACCTCTTTACCCGTTTGAACCGTAGCTGGCCTGCCCCCGGCCTGTCTAAGGAACGGCAGGTGGGCATCTGGGAAATTTACCGACAAAAACCATGAATTTTCTCCGGCTTGATCCCAGAACCTTTCCGCTTCGGCAACATAGTCTTCGGCATTCAATTCACGATTAAAATTGGCTCCTGGGATCGCTTGAAAGTCGAAAGGGAACGCCGATTCTGGATTTACATGCAGCTTGCCGATAAGACCCGTATGATAACCCGCAGGTTTTAGAAGCGTGACCACATTCGGAGTATCCTTTTCGTAAAGGGCAAATTTGTGCGTCGCCAATCCGATTTGGCCATTTTGGTGAGCATACAATCCCGTCAGAAAACAGGCCCTTGAGGGAGAGCACACGGAGTAAGGCACAAACGCATTTTCGAATCGCAAACCTTCAGCAGCCAAACGATCAAGATGAGGTGTCCGCGCAAAGGAATCGCCATAACTGCCCAACTCCGGTCCATTATCTTCTGATACGATGAGCAGAATATTCGGCCTATCCGCCTTCGCATTCGAAAACGCCAGCAGAAAAACCAATGGTATAAGAAATCGATACATAGTTAAATTATTTCACGCCTTGTAATAACCCTCGAATATATCCAAAAGCATACAATCGACCCAGCATGGTATAGCCTGGATTGTCATCTCCTTCACCTTCCAGTTGCGGCACATGGTCCGGTCGAATCGGCCCCTCAAAACAAGCTGCCTTCAATTCACGAATCGCCTCCGCCATGTCGGTAGGCCCATTATCATGAAAGGTTTCAACAAACGATTCGGCAGTACCACGCACATCGCGAAAATGAACATACTTAATGTGTTTTCCCAATCGTCTGATCGCATCAGGAACATCAGCACCCATCGCTACAAAATTCGCCTGACAAAAACAAATGCCATTACTCGCGCTCGGTACCAGATCGACTAGTCGCTCAAAATTGACGACGCTGTTCATAATACGTCCATTACCGAATAGCTCAGGCAATGGCGGATCATCCGGATGCATCGCCAAATACACACCGGCTTTTTCAGCCACTGGAATGACTTCCATTAAAAAGGCCTCCAAGTTTTTCCAAAGCGATTCCGTATCGATCGTCTCGTCGTCCTGGCCTACGGAAAAATCACCACCCCCCGAGTGATCAAGTTTCACTGCTTTTTTCGCTTCTGCTAAACCAAACGCCGTTACCTTGGCCCCTCCCCGTTCACGGACGTCTAACTTGGTTCTCACCCAGTCGGTCCCAGCCATCCAATTGTAACAAAGCACCGGAATACCGGCCTTTCCCATGTGAACAATCAGTTGCTTCATAGCCTCTAACTCCGCGCCATCAGTATCGGTCCCGAGCTTGATCTTTTCAATAGGAAGAAAGCCTTCGACAGCCACTATGCTGAGCCCCTCACTTTCAACCTGTTGCTTCATCTCAAGCAGGTCTTGGTAGTTGGGGCCTGGATAACGCGCAACATAACCCTCAACGCCGCATTGAGCCGCAAGCCGGACGTTTTCTTTTGAGAGAGGTTGGAGAACAGTGGAGAGTTGCATGCCTTGTCTTATTTCAAACGAAAACTCCTCGTTCAGCAAATTCAAAATAAACCGAAACCGGATTTACAGTAACTGCGCTTTTTGCGTCGTCGAATCCTCATCTTCTAGTCAAATTCATCTCACATACTTCCATGTCATCTTTCCCAGACACCATCACTCTCAGTCAAATGCGCGAAAGCCTGTATGCCGCCGTCGTGTCTGACGCGCTCGATGCAGCCGGATTTCGCTCCCAATCCTGTTCGGCTCCACTCAAGAACCTCACAACAGACTCCACGGTTCTGGTGGGTCGGGCCAAAACCACACTCTGGGAAGATATCGATCACGAGGACCCTGAACCTTACAAGCTTGAGCTCGAAGCGGTCGATGCCTGCCATGCCGACGATATATTTATAGCCGCAGCGAACGGATCAGATCGTTCAGGCATTTGGGGCGAGTTACTGACCACCGCATCGAAGAACGGAGGTTGTATCGGCGCCATTGTCGATGGTTCAGTCCGAGATACGGTTGCCATGCGCAAAATGAATTTCCCAGTGTTTGCTCTAAAAACCAATATCCTGGATAGCCTTCATCGTCAGCGAGTGACCGCCATCGATGTGCCAGTTGACATCGGAGGAGTTACTTTTAATTCGGGCGACCTCATCATTGCCGATGCAGACGGAATCGTCGTTGTGCCGCAGGAAGTTGAAACAGAGGTCATTCAAGCAGCTTGGGAAAAAGTACATGCTGAAAACATAACTCGCGATTCCATTCGCGATGGCATGTCTGCCACAGAAACTTACAAAAAATACGGCGTACTCTAATGAACCCTCACTCACCTAAGCTGGATCCACATCTTTGCCGTACGCGCCAAGAAGCACTCCTCAATCTCTTAAGCGAACAGAAACTCGATGCGGCTCTTCTAACGAACCGCAACTATGTCCACGCACTCACCGGTTA
>JAJFLS010000493.1 GCA_021772595.1 Opitutales bacterium | reverse complement strand
TACCCGAAAATGCTCTGCATTTGGGAAGCCCAGTTTGGCGATTTCGCCAACGGCGCCCAAGTGATCATCGACCAGTTCATCACTTCGAGCGAATCGAAATGGGGCCGCGTGAGCGGGATTGTCATGCTATTGCCTCACGGATACGAAGGCCAAGGCCCGGAACACTCTTCCGCTCGCCTCGAACGCTTTCTCCAAGCCTGCGCGGAAAACAACATCCAGGTCTGCAATATGACCACGCCGGCACAATACTTCCACGTCCTGCGACGCCAGATGATGCGCGAGTTCAGAAAGCCGCTCATCATCATGGCTCCAAAATCGCTCCTTCGCCACAAGGAAGCCGTCTCGGATTGGGACGCATTCGAAAACGGAGTTTTCGAAGAGATCCTCGACGACACCGGCCAGGACACGAAAAAAGCCGAGCGCGTCATCCTCTGCTCGGGAAAGGTCTACTACGATTTGATCGCCTACCGGCAACTGAATAAAATCAAGAACACCCCAATCATCCGAGTCGAGCAACTGTACCCGTTGAATACTGACAAACTCAAAGACGTCGTTTCGCGGTACGCAAAAGCGAAGTCGATCGTCTGGTGCCAAGAGGAGTCGCAAAATATGGGGGCCTGGACCTACATCGCTCCCCAGTTCGAAGAACACCTCGGCACGAAGCCAATCTTCGCCGGCCGAGGCGCCAGCGCTAGCCCCGCCGTCGGCACGAAGGCCCTCCACAACAGCGAACTCGAAACACTCCTCCACGAAGCCTTTTCACTCTAAAATGCAATCGATTTAAACCACGGAGCACACGGAGGTACGGAAAAAATAAGATTCTTTCGCCTCCTTATCTCCGTGTACTCCGTGGTTAAAAATACAATACTCTCCAACTTTTCCTTCCCTCATCATGGCAACCGAAATCAAAGTCCCCGCTCTCGGGGAATCCATCACCAGCGGAATCCTCGCCGCCTGGCACGTCAAAGACGGCGACTTCGTGAAGAAGGACCAGGTCATCTACGAACTCGAGACCGACAAGATCACCTCTGAAGGACTCGCCGAAGCTTCCGGCGCGATCGCGCTAAAGGTCGACGAAGGCGACGAAGTGGAAATCGGCCAAATCATCGCCGAGATCGACGAAACCGCCGAAGCTCCCGCGTCTGCCGCTGCCCCCGAATCCGAGCCCGCCCCCGCTCCAGAAGCGCCCGCGGAAGCCCCGACCGAGGCTCCGGAAAAAAGCGAGACGGCCACCGCGACCGACAGTCCGCCTCCTGCTCCTTCCTCATCCCCGAGCAAAAGCGTTTCCACCGAAGGCCGAACGACCCGCAAGCGCATGTCGCCCCTGCGGCAAAAAATCGCCGAGCGTCTTGTCTCCGCGCAGCAAGAGGCCGCGATGCTTACGACCTTCAACGAAGTCGATCTCACATCGATCAAAGCGCTCCGCGCGAAATACCAGGATTCCTTTGTCGAGAAGTACGGCCTCAAGCTCGGCTTCATGTCTTTCTTCGTCAAAGCAGTTGTTCGAGCCCTCCAAGATTCGCCCGCTATCAACGCGATGATCGATGGCGACGAGCTCGTACAAAATCACTACTACGACATCGGCATCGCCGTATCCACCGACAAAGGACTCATGGTTCCCGTCCTCCGAGGCTGCGAGCAATTGAGCCTCGCGGAAATCGAAGGCGAAATAGCGAATTACGCCAAAAAGGCCCGCGACGGAAAAATGACTCTGCCCGACCTACAAGGCGGCGTATTCACAATCACAAACGGCGGCGTGTTCGGCTCCATGCTTTCTACTCCAATCCTAAACCCGCCGCAAAGCGCCATCCTCGGGATGCACACCATCCAAGATCGCCCCGTTGCGATCGACGGCGAAGTCGTCATCCGCCCCATGATGTATCTAGCTCTCTCCTACGACCACCGAATCGTCGACGGCAAAGAAGCCGTCACCTTCCTGGTAAATGTGAAACAGCAACTCGAGAGTCCGTTGAGGCTATTGCTCGAAGTCTGAGATTTTCCACACCGGGATTCCCGGTGTAGCTACGACGCGGATGCGGCATGGATTTTCATCAGTTAAGGTAAAGTTAGCACCTATGCGCTCAGAGGGACATCGTCCATGTTTGGCCGCCCGGAGGTCGGCCGTTACCAAAATCAAAACTCAGGCTAAAGCACTGAGCTACTACTCAACCTACGTACTCCCTAATTTTGCAATAACTCCTTCAAAGCGTGAACCGTCGCTTCCACGCCCATCCGCACGGAGCTCTCCGCTTCTACCTTAAACAATGGCGAATGGTGCGAGGGGACAGGCTCGCCCCCAGCCGCTTCCCGAGCGAAATCTTCCGCAGGCGTCCCTCCAACTGAGAAGTAGACGCTAGGAATGTAAGGATCCGTCGTGAAGAAAGGGAAATCTTCTGCACCCATTCCCAGTCGCTTATTGAGATAAAAAACCTCTTCCCCAAATTGCTCCGACCAAACTGCTTTCAAGCGTTGGGCAAGCGGTATGTCATTTACCGTAGGAGGTACCCACTCTTCGGAGACAACGACCTCCGGCAGCTTGTCCTCTGGAAGCCCTGCGACTCGACCCAAGTTTTCAGCGATGCGCTTGATTCCATCGAGGAGAATTTTTCTGGTATTTAGATTGTCGTTACGCACCGTTAGTTGCAAGTGGGCTCGATCGGAAATGATATTGTGTTTCGTTCCCGAATGGAAGGAGCCCACCGTGACAACCCCAGCCTCGCGCGGAGCCAATTCGCGACTAACGAGGGTTTGCAAAGCGAGGACAATCTGCGAACCCAAGACAACTGGATCAGTTCCACGGTGCGGATACGCTCCGTGGGCGCCGACGCCGTGAATGAAGATGTCAACTGTATCCGCTCCTGAATACGGCGAGCCTTCGACGGCCACCAACTTGCCGCTTGGCACGTTGGACGAAACGTGAAAAGCAAGCGCGTAGTCCGGCTGGCCAAAGCGCTTCCACAGATTGTCTTCCATCATATCACGTGCCCCGAACACTCTTTCTTCGGCGGGTTGCCCGATTAGCATCAGCGTTCCCGACCACTCGTCGCGAGAGGCCATCATCCTCCGCGCGGTCCCGACAAGGCTCGTAATGTGAACATCGTGCCCGCACGCATGCATGACCGGAACTACATTCCCTTCCATGTCCTCTTGCATTGCCTCCGACGCGTTCGGCAAGCCGGACTTTTCCTTCACCGGGAGCCCATCCATATCGGCTCGCATCATCACCAGCGGACCTTCGCCGTTTTTCATGATAGCCACGATACCGGTTTTCCCGACTCCCTCGGTTACCTCGAAACCCGCCTGACGCAACTCCTTCGCTAGGCGCGCTGCCGTCTTGGTCTCCAATCCTGAAAGCTCGGGATTGCGATGGAAGTAGTCGAACAAAGAGCCCAGATTCTCATTGTAGTCTTTTTCAACAGCCTCTGATAGAGCGTCGGCTGCGGGTGAGTTCGCCGAAAAGGCTAAAAGGCCTAACGCGAGTGATATTGCTGGAGCGATCGATTTCGTTTTCATGACCAGGCGAGTTTCGCTTTTGGGGCCAACAGTGTCAATGCCTCCCATGTCAGTGTTCAACTTCGACAGAGGCAGTTTAATAATTGGAAAAATTCGGGGCGGCGCCCGAACGCTACCTATTTGAAGCGGCTTTCAGGGTAGCGAACGGGCGCCGTTCCGTTCCAACGATTAGCCGAATTGACTTATTTAATTCCGTAGGGTCGGCGCTTGCGCCGTACCGCACAAGCCGAGCTTCATCCATCGCGGTATGGCGCAGGGGCCGACCCTACGATTTCGAATCATTAGACACCCTCTTAGGGATAAGCAGCCCTACCTTTGAAATGTTTTCGGAATGTCGCAGACATCCCGCTACGGGACCGAGCATCCGCTCGTCCGCCTTCTGACATCGTCACTCAATGGGCACATGCATTTCGATAGGGGGGCCTTCTGTTTCGCCTTTTGTCCAGGCGCGCAGGTTGTCCAGTCGAATGTTTCCGCGCGAATAGTAAAGATCGTCTAGCGTATTGAAGTGGGCTTGATAGGCTTCGGAGCGTGTCGATTCCCAATCCGGACCTATAGCTTCTTCGATGAATTCATCGATAACCAGGTCAGCGATTGCCTGGGCAATAATTTGGTGACCGCGGATAGAGGGGTGAACGTGATCGACCAGGATTTCGCTTCCCAGTATCGGCGCCTCTGTATGCTCTTCCAATAGGCTCTGCAAGTCCAGGTAAGGGATACGTTTCTGATTGGAATATTCATCGATAAAATCCCTCATAGAAGGAAGTACGCGAAGCGGGCACACGTCCTCAACGAGAGCTGCCTGGAAACTTTCCTCTGCTTTGGCAAATTCACCCATAGCCAAATAGCAATGAGCCAAAGAGTAATGAGTAAGCGCATATTGCGGGTCTAAATCGATGGCCTTCTGCAAATATCGAGCTGCCTTGCTTACATCGGATCTGTAATGATCGTTGGCCTGGCTTATCAAGCCTTGGTAGGCTCCTTTCTGCTCATCGCTTATTCCATCCCCATGTTCCGACTTGAAGGGCGGACTGTCCTTCACGTTTACAGGCGGGTTCAGCACCATCAGCGGCACTGCCGTTTCTTTCGAAATGTCATGGATCCGACGGATGTTTTCCTGGAAATGAGCGATCACCCCTCGACGCCAATCCGAATCGCGATGATACGCTTCCAAGCCTCGTCGGTAGTCCAGCAGAGCGTCGACCTCCATTTTCATGGTTGGTTTCTCGGCCTTTGCTTTTTTTGAATCCGGTCCTCGAATACGCCGATACAAACTATCCATCGCTCGGTAAGTCGCGAGGCTTCGAATCGCTCTAACGGGTCGGCCCAGCGGCTTTGCCAGCCATTTCAAGGAACCATAGGTACGCGCTTCCAGAAACTCGTTTTGACCCGTACACAGTATAAAGAGGTCGGGCTGGTAAGCTAGGCATTCCTCTACGATGGGAACGAGTCTATAACTGGCGTAGGAAACGCCGCCGCAGTTGACGACTTCGAACTTCTTGTTCGGGAAAGCCAGCCCCAGGTTGATCCGCAGCCATTTTGAAAAAGCCGTTTCGATGGAGTATGGCCGACCTTGCACAGTTGATCCGCCAAACACGAAGATTCGAAACGTATCCGAGTCTTTATGACGGTGAAATCCGTCTTTCACGAAATAAAGCAAACGCTCGACGCGCGTTTCGTAGCGATTTCTCAAAGGATTGAGGGCGAAGAGCGGCTCCTGAGCGCTGAAGCCGACAAAAGGGTCGTTCCCCACTCCCTTTTCGCCGAAACCTGCGAATCGACAGGCGCCCTCGATAATGAGCAGAAGCAGAAGGCCAAAACCGATCGCCTGAAGCCGCGTAAGCCAACGACTCATTCGGAGCTCCGGCGATTCGGTGGCAGATTTCATTCGTGTCGAAGCGCTTCTATAGGATCCAATTCCGCCGCTTGGGAAGCGGGGTAAATGCCAAAGGCGATTCCCGTAAGGCCGGATATGCCAAAGGCCAGACCCACCGACCAAGGAGTGACGATCGTTACCATGTCCGTTGAAACGCTGACCAGCAGCGGAACTAGAACTCCCAGGACTACTCCGATCAGTCCGCCGCCGATCGACAAGACAACCGTTTCGATTAGAAATTGCGTAACGATGTCTTTCTTCTTGGCCCCCAGCGCGCGACGCACGCCGATCTCGCGAGTGCGCTCCGTTACGGTGGCCAACATGATATTCATAATTCCAATACCGCCAACCAGAAGCGAAATAGCAGCGATCGAACCCAAGACGATGTTGAACATACGTTTGGTGGCCTCGGCTTCACGGAGCAACTGAAGCGGCACTATGATTTCGAAATCGTTAACCTCATGAAAGCGGCGCACAAGACTGTTTATTTGCTTTTCAGCCGCAATGACGGATTGAGTGTCCTTCATTTTAACAATGATCTGGTGCAATTCCACGGTTTCGGAACTGAAACTTCCGGCATTGCGGCGGACCAATGTTTCGCCAAAGCGTGAGCGTACCGTCGATAGCGGTATATATACATTGTTGTCGAGCGGTTCTCCCTCCATTTCGCCCTTTTGAGGACGTTGCTCCGCAGTACCGGTTTCATTGATTAGACCCACCACTTGATAGTAGACGTTTTGTATCCTAATTGTGGAGTTGATAGGCGTCTGGTAGGGAAACAAACGATGGGCCAATCCTGCGGTAATGACGCAGACATTCCGCTGATGTTTATCGTCGATCATGGAAAGAAACCGTCCAGCCACGAGATTGATTCCCTGCATTGTGGGATACGAAGGCAAGGTTCCGATAACCTGACAGGGTTCTTGATAGCGATCGAAACGAACATTGTCCCGAATGATTCGCATGGGCAATACACTCGTTACATTCGGGATAGTAAACTGAAGACGGGACGCATCATCGTACGTGAGGCCATACGTGATACCGAAACTTCTCCCCGAGGTATTGTTGTCTTGTTCTTCAGGAGGCTTGACGCTGTTGATAATGATATTCGTGGAACCCAAGCGTTTGATCCGTTCCTGCGCTTCGTGGGACGCGCCTTCGCCAATGGCCAGCATCGCGATCACGGAACATACGCCGAAAATCATGCCCAGCATCGTCAGGCCTGAGCGCAATTTATGCAGCATAAGGCTCTTGATGCCGAGTTTTACGGTATTGAAAAGCGGATGATGAGTGATGGCTTCCGTTAACATGATTGCGTTATCCCATTAATCGCGGTCGCGAATTTCGTCTTCGTCAACACGCCCGTCTTTCATACGGATCACTCGATCCGCTCGTTGAGCGATGTCGTCATCGTGCGTAACCATTACGATGGTTTTGCCCTGCTTATTAAGGCGGTCGATAATCTCCAGGACTTCCGCGCCGGTTTTGGAATCGAGGTTTCCCGTAGGCTCGTCTGCAAGGATCATCAGTGGATCATTTACCAGAGATCGAGCGATTGCCACCCGTTGCTGTTGGCCGCCGGACAACTGAGTGGGACGGTGATCCAAGCGGTCTTGCAATCCAACTAATTCCGCCAGCTCTATACATTTCTGCTCATAGTCCTTCAAATTCACGCCTTGGTAGATGAGCGGCACCTGGATGTTCTCTATAACAGTGAGCTGCGCGATCAGGTTGTAGGACTGGAAAATGAATCCCAGCCTTTTTCCGCGAATGGCGGACAAGGTATCGTCATCCATTTGAGCGACGTTCTCTCCACCCAAAAAATATTGACCCGTAGTAGGCCGATCGAGGCAACCCAGGATATTTAGCATGGTAGACTTACCCGATCCCGACGGACCCATGATAGCAACATAGGTCCCTTCTTCGATGGCTACGCTGACTCCTCGAAGAGCGCGAACCTCGACCTCTCCTACTTGGAATATCTTTACGATATCCTGAATATCGATGATGGTCTTGGGCTCAGAAATCATATGAATCAGAAATACGAATACAAATTAATCCAGAGAACGTTTCGACCGGTTTAGCTGTCGCTTCGATCGCGCGGACGTTTCTGATTCTTATCGGGCCTCTGACGTTGTTCCTTCTGCTGACTGCGATCTGGTTGGCTAACTTTTTCCGAAGGTTTCATATCGACCTCTTCGTCCTCATATATCAAGGAACCGCCCAAATCGATGCTTGAATCGATTGGAGGAGCAAGGAGGACTCGGTCGCCCGACTTCAGGCCCGATTTTATTTCGATAAACTTGTTATTGAACATTCCGATTTTCACTGGGACCGGCTTGGGCCCACCGATGCCTTTAACATAACAAACCTGTTTTCCTTTGACTGTGGTCACGCATTGTATCGGAACCGTGAGAACCTTCTGCAGATTCTCGATCACGATTTCGGCTCTGGCAGACACGCCGGGCTTCACATCGGGCAGCTTATCCTGAACAACGATCTCCGTTGAGTATACTTTTAAATTGCTATTGCCGAACCGGCTCTGGGCATCAGGCAAAACGGCGATTTTCGTCACCTCTCCCACGAATCGATCATCCGGAAGCGAATCGAGCACGATAAACGCCTTC
>JAJFLS010000492.1 GCA_021772595.1 Opitutales bacterium | reverse complement strand
CAGCTCGAAACTCTCCCGACGTTTTACCATCGAGCAAGAGAGAACACACTGCAATGAAACCAGACAAGGCGTCGCTGTTTCCTCAGCCAATCAAGCAATAAGATTCAAATCCGATAATTCGCCTGTCGGTATTTATATCCCCAGTATTTGGATACGCTTTAAATAGATTCCTATTCCGTTTCGAAATCAAACTGGGCCCACCACTGATCGAAATGCTTGGCCATGCGTGCGGCGACTTCCGGTTTTTCGTCGGCGATCGTCCTGTCTTCATGAGGATCGAGCGCGAGGTCGAACAGGCTCCATTTTCCCGGCTCCGTAACCTTGTAGTGCTGCAGATCGCCGTAGTATCCCGGCAGCGAGGGATCATCCCTCATCCTTCGCCGGTCGATCCCGCAGATCGGGGCGCGGCCTTGCTTATCGCAAAACTCGTTTTCACAAGGATGCTGTTGCACGAGATGATACTTCCCCCAACGCACGCCGCAGTAAGTGTACTTGTGCCGTTCTTCTTCGCCATCGGGCCAGCGGGTGGAGTGATGGACGATCATCCGGCCTTTGCCCTGCCAGTCGGCGAGATCCTGCTCGAAGAGCGAAGTCAGATCGAAACCGTCAAGCCGGCGGCGGTGGTCCGCTTCGAGAGTCGCCCCAGTCAATGAAGCCAATGTCGGGAGAACGTCGTGGTGGCCGGTCAATTGATCCCGGTCACCCGTCTCGATGCGATCCGGCCAACGCCAGAAAGAAAACGTGCGAAACGCGCCGTAGTACGCTTTCGCCTTGGCCCCGCGCATCCCCGCATTCCAGGTATCAATTCCGTATGTCCCTCCATTGTCGCCCATCGCGATCAACAGCGTGTTCTCGGCAATCCCCAACTCTTCCAGTTTCGCCAAAAGCCGCCCGACGTTCTCGTCCACATTCGCCACCATTCCATGGAAGCCTGGGTAGGCGCTCTTTCCTTCGTACGGTTTCGAATACCGCTCCGGGACGATCCGCGGACTGTGCGGCGAGAAGGTTGCCAGGTAGCAGAAGAAAGGCTGGTCGGCCTTTGACTGCTCTTCGATGTACCCCATCGCTTCGTTGAAGAAAATATCAGTGCGGTATCCGCGATGCTGCTCCTCCTCGCCATCGCGGATAAGAACGGGATCGTAATGCGATCTCTGATTGTCGAGGGGTTCGTTGAGGGCGACATCGAAACCACGATGATAGGGACGATATTCTTCGTGATCTATCCCTAGATGCCACTTGCCGAAAATGGCAGTGTGGTAGCCCGCCCGCTTAAGAACCTGAGGCATGATAACGGCTTCTAGATCCATGAGATTTCGCCCCGGAATCGTGTGATCGACGCCGGACTTCAATTCGTGCATCCCGGTCAAAAGAGCGGCCCGAGTGGGCGCGCAGGTCGGACTGACGAGGAAGTCCGTGAATCTAAGACTTTCCGCGTGCAGGCGATCGAAGTGCGGCGTATTCAGTAAAGGATTACCGTGGGCCGCGATGTCGCCATAGCCCATGTCGTCGACAAGCAAGAGGAGGATGTTAGGCTTGGACGACGAGGAGTCAGCAACCGCAGCTTGCGACGCAGCCAAGCTACAAACAAGGCATGCAGCGACGAACAAATTCTTGCCGATCATCTTGAGTGTAGTACGAGGTGTTCGTGTCATATTTTCTTGAGTTGAGGATATCTATCCATCGTGGATCCGTGACGAAAGGGCCAGCCATCGCTTTCTTGAGTGGGTCCGGGAGTAGCGCGTCCATAGGAGAGCGCTTCTGCCAAATCGTCAATCAACTCGGCCACCTTCTTCCGGCTCAAATCTTCGTGTTGCGGTAGGCGGTTGAATTTTCACGTAGAACGTCAATTTACATTTGCTTTTTTAAAGGTTGCACTTAGAAACAACCTTGTATTTTTATAGTGTAAATGGAGCGATCCGTCGATAAAGACCTTCTTAATTGGGCAAATCACTCTCGCCGCAAGCCCCTAATTGTGAGGGGAGCGCGTCAGATTGGAAAGACCTGGTCGGTGACAGCTCTCGGCAAGAATCGCTTTGGAGGAAACATCCATCGCATCGATCTCGAAAGGAATACTGAATGGCATCGAATATTCGAGGGAAACTTGGATGCATCGAGAATTCTGGCGGAATTGGAGATCCTTCTGAACAAGCGAATCGAACCTGGCAATGACCTGCTTTTCTTGGACGAAATCCAAAGCTGCCCGAGGGCGATAATGGCTTTGAGGTATTTCTACGAAGAGTTGCCTCAACTCCATGTCGTCGCAGCAGGCTCTCTTCTCGAGTTTGCTCTCGCGGACATTTCATTCCCTGTAGGCCGTATCCAGTTTCTGGAAATGAATCCTCTGACGTTTCAAGAATTTCTTTTTGCCCTCGGGAAACAGCCAATGGCTCAGGCATTGTCTGAACCTCCTTCTCAGATTTCGGAATCCGTGCATCAAGCGCTGATGCGAGAGCTGCGTAGTTTTATGCTAATCGGTGGCATGCCTGAGGCTGTCTCTGCCTATGTAGAAACCAATAGCATTGAGGAGGCTTTTGGTATTCAAGAAGAGCTCATCGAAACTTATCGCCAAGATTTTTCGAAGTACGCCCCCAAAGCCGACAAGCGATGCATCAATGCGGTTTTGGTCAATGCAGCGAAATCCGTCGGCAAGACGATCAAGTATTCAAGATTGGCCGACGGATTCTCAACCCCCACAATACACAAAGCCTTTGATCTCCTTTGCAAAGTGCGTGTGCTCGCCAAAGTACGGTCAAGCAGTCCGGCGGGAATTCCGCTATCCGCAAATGCATCCGAGAAGCGCTTCAAATCTCTCATCGTGGATGTCGGGCTGATGCGAGCGCTAGCCGGAGTTACCGCAAATGAAATTCTAAATGAAAAGCAACTACTTGGAATATTCGAGGGAGCGATGGCAGAGCAATTCGTCGGACAAGAACTAAAGGCATCCACTGGAAACGACCCCTACTTTTGGCAACGAGAAGCGAGGAGCAGTCAAGCGGAAGTAGACTATCTGATTTCACAAGAAAGCGCGGTCATCCCAATCGAAGTCAAAAGCGGGTCCTCCGGAAGCCTCAAAAGTCTTCACCTGCTACTAAAGTCCTTTCCAGATTGCCCGAGAGGTTTTGTTCTATCGGACCGCCCGTATGGAAGGATCGATTCGCAAAAACTTGCGTTCCTTCCGCTCTATTACGCAGGGAGCACCCGATTCGAAAAAGGCGACTGAATGAGCCCGACAAGCGGAGGGGCCATTAGCAGGGCCTCCAACCTCAAGCAATAAGATCCATTTCTTCGATACGAAAACCGAAGCAGCTCTCTAGCTCGCGGACAACGGCAAACTCTCCTGTCGCGATACAAGCCAACCAAATCTCAGGTTTTAAGCCAGCGTTATCGAGGGTATGCGATTTGATCAACATCATCTTGAGCGGACCAACCTTAGCGTAAGCTCCGATTTCGAAGTTACCCAGCGGCCTAGATCAATCCATGCGATTCCGAAGAACGCCTTTCGCGCCTAATATTGAAGGGCTCCAATCCTAAAACTAGTCCTTTCACGCATAACCATTCACCAAGCTCTTCAGCTTTTCGATGAGAGAAGGAAGCCTTGCCTGACTGCCTTGGCCAGGAGGCAAATGAACGGGCAGCGCTACGAGGAAATTCAAATTTCTAAGAAGCTTCGAGATCTCACACCCAACATAAGCTCGGAGCGACTCTTCCGCCTCCATCATCTCATATCACAACCGCTCTCGTCCATCGACTACTGCAACGATATCTTCGAGATCGTGACTCCCGTAAAAATCACCCTCCCCTCGATCCTTAAAGGCTGCGAGCTTAGTAGCAACGAAAGCGGCTGCGGAAACTACTCGTATCGTTTCGCCATCGATTACCCGTTCAACCGCGCTCGCAAGAGCATAACCAAACCAAGACCTCACGGCTCTCAGGGGAACCCATATTATAATTAGCCTTTCCCTGCTATTTATACTCTCTGCGGGAGAGACCGCAGGGAATGTTCTAGCAAATTCAAGGATTGACAAAGATTGTATGTATGATCCGATAAGAGGATGCATGTGTCTCTCACTCCAGAGCTGGACCGGGCCGTCAGGGAAAAGGTGGCTTCAGGGCTCTATAACAACGCCAGCGAGGTCATCCGGGAGGCGCTTCGTTTGACACTAAAACAGGAGGCCGAGAACGAGTGGTTGAAACGGGAGGCAGCCATCGGCTTCGCCCAATTAGAGGCGGGAGAAACCCAGCGAGTCAGCAGCAAAAAAGAGTTCGAGGCCTTGGCGCGCGGCAAGGGATGACCTTGGACTTCACGAAGGCGGCCGTTTCGGATCTTCAATCGATCCGCAGTTACACCCTGGAAAGGTGGGGTGCGGAACAGGAACAGAGCTACCTCGATGCGCTTTGGCAGAAGTTCGAAGAAATACTTGCCGAGCCGCAACGTTGGCGCCCGCGCGATGATCTATTTCCCGATTGCCAAATCGCAGCGCACGGCAAGCACGTCATCCTCTTCCGAATAGAGAACTCAGTCCTCCAGATCGTGAGGGTCCTCCATGGCGCTATGGACTTTCCTCGGCACCTACAGGAGGACAGCGAAGCAGATTGAAGCGGACTTGGAACAGGTGCCTGTTTTCCATAGACAATACTATCCGAAAATCTACCACCCAAAGCCTGGCCGTCCCCGCGTGTCCGCTGAAAGCAAACGGCAAAAAGCAAACGCCCGCCAACGCGACTATCGTCAACGCATGAAGTCTCTCATCGACCAAGCCCGAGCCCTAGGATGTACCTCTAGTTAAACCCCTTGCGACCTCGAGCCTCCCAAAAAAATCGAGGGATGATCCGAGGACATAGGTAACAGATCTTCTAAGGACATCGCTAACACTTCAAGTTGGATTTTATGCCATGGAGGGAAATCTCTTCGAGAGATTATCTATTTTTATGATTGCTTAAAAATCTTTTAAGTATAAAAAGCAACCCTATTATGTTCCGTTCCGCATATTCAAGACTTGAACAATGGAAAGATTCGCAGAGACGTAAGCCTTTAATCATCAGGGGGGCTAGGCAGGTAGGAAAGACCCATCTCGTTCGAGAATTCGCAGAGAAGGCATTTCGAAACGTCGTGGAAATCAACTTCGATTGGAATCCCGAAAAAGCGGTCCTTTTCCAGTCGAGAAATCCCCCAGAGATCATTGATCTATTGGAGATTGAACACGGCCTGGATATCATTCCAGGCGAAACATTGATCTTCCTGGACGAGATTCAGTCAGCGCCGGAAGTCATATCGCTGCTAAGATACTTTTACGAATCCATCCCTGAACTACATGTCATTGCAGCGGGTTCGCTTCTTGAATTCGCGTTATCCGAAACCGGGTTTTCCATGCCGGTCGGCCGCATCGAATACCTGTATTTAGGTCCGATGACCTTCGAGGAATTCATCCGAGCGAACGAGCCAAATGGCAAACAACTCGTGACCAAGCTGAGGAAGTTCAATTTAGAAGACGAATGGCCGGCTGCTCTCCATATCAAATGCGATCAGATATTCCGAAAATACCTCTCAGTGGGCGGACTGCCTGAAGCGATAATCAGCTACTGCGAACAAGGCCGATCGACGGCCGTTCGCAAAACGTTAGACACTCTTCAACAAACCTATCAAGACGACTTCGCGAAATACAGAGGACGCGTAGACTACCTACGACTCAGAAAAACCTTTTCAGCCCTTCCGAGATTAGTTGGCGACAAACTCAAATACTCGAACATTGACCGAGAGGAGACTTCCAGAGAGCTCATCCGCTGCCTGGACCTACTGGAACTCGCGCAGGTTTTCACCCGAGTCTATCACAGCGCAGGAAACGGAGTCCCCTTAAACGCAGAAAGAAAGGAAACCGACTTCAAACCGCTGTTCCTCGATGTGGGACTGGCCTCAAGAATCCTAGGCGCCCCACCCCTGCAAGCGCTCCAAACTGAATCCAGTGCCGCAAAAATGGGATTACTTGCCGAACAATTCGTAGGACAACATCTCCTGTACTATAACGGAGACCACAAGAGACCCGAGCTTTCCTACTGGAGGAGGCAGAACAAAAGCGCAAACGCAGAGATCGACTATCTACTTGAACACGATGACTGCGTCGTCCCCGTAGAGGTGAAGACCGGAAAAACAGGTCA
>JAJFLS010000491.1 GCA_021772595.1 Opitutales bacterium | reverse complement strand
GATATCACGAGAGCTACGCGCTCTTCCGCTCGGCGGTTATCCAATCACTGGAGAAAGCCCAAGAGGAGAAGAAAAACGAGCTCGAATCGTTGCTCGCGCTCAACTTCCAAATCTTAAATTTATGATGCCGCGGAGTATAGCATACTTTTTGCGATTGCTCCTCTGGGTCTGGGAATATATTTCATAGAGCAATTGAAGCCAGTACTCGTACCGGGCGTTCCACTAGCTCAATTGATCTTGGGAGACACTCCTGGTTCAAGAGCGATACTTCTTGCGCTTGTTATTAACGGAATAATTTACTCGATTCCTTTTTTGGCTTATTCGTTAACTAGATCAAACGAGAAAAAGGCATAGGAAGCCGTAATGGTGATCAAAGTCAGAAAATATACAACAAGGCGCTCCAAGTCTACCGCTAAAACGGCGTTTGAGCCTGGCGTTAGGGCTGTCGCAAATAGCCACGCGGTCCTTACGAAATTCTGATCTACAACTCACGACATGGAAATCAACGAAACCTCGCCAAACGTTCAGACTGATAGGGCTAAGGCATCCTCCAGCAACCCTGTCCGCTTTTTTTACAGTGGCGCGGCCATATTACTCCTGATCCTTGCATTCATCGGTTTCCAGCATTTCTACCTGCACGGCCGAAACTTCGAAAATCAGGAGCTCGATGCCGACCGGCGTGGATTGCTCATCGTTCATGGTATCGCCATGACGGCATGGATGCTCCTATTCGTAGTGCAGACTCTGCTAATCGTTTCCGGCAACCGCAGGTTTCACCGCATCCTCGGGTGGGTGAGCGCCTCTGTTGCCCTTTGCGTTGTGGCGCTAGGTGCCCAGTTGGTATTTCCCCTGCCACTGGCCGGTCAAACCGAGAACCTATTTTACGGTTTGACCCCAGACAATTCAACGGGTTCATCCTGTTCACGATTGTCTTCTTCGCTTCCTTTATAGCGATAGGGGTATGGAATCGGCGACGTCCAGCGAGACACCGGCCCATGATGTTGCTGAGTATGCTGTCCGTGATGCCGGCGGTCTTTGACCGCATACCCTGGATTGTGAATCTATATTTTGAATCCGTGTGGGGTCTGATTTTCGGAGCCTATTTGGGACCGTTGGTGTTGGGATTTCTCCTGCTCGGCTTGAAGTCCCTGCTGACGAAGTCATGGGACCGTTGGTTCACGATTGGCTGCGTAGCGTTCGCCTGTGCCAGTGCATTCGTGATGTTCTTTGTTAAAACTAGCGCTTGGGAATCCGTTGCCAACGTATTAAGTCGTGGACCATGATTGGGAAAACAGTATCGCAATACCACACCCAATTCACAATAAAAGGAGGCCAAACTAATGTCATCTTATCCAAAAAACAATGAGGTAGATTCTTTCAAAACAATGGAGGTGGAGCGATGAACTTGCCAGCAATGCAACCTACAAAAATCAATGGCGTGAAGTTGGAAACCCTGGATCGTGGGACGGGGGATCCCGTCGTTTTTGTCCACGGCGCTATGGGAGACGAATGTTTTGCGGTCCTCGAAGAGCCGGCCCTCACCGACTCTTATCGTCTGATACACTATCATCGACGAGGCTGGGGCGAGAGCGAATGCCCGGAGACGCCGGTGAGTACCGAACAACAGTCAGCTGACTGCCAATCGCTGCTTCGAGATCTGGGAATCAAAAAGGCGCACTTCGTCGGCCAGTCCGGCGGTGGCGTGGTAATCTTACAGGTCGCGCTGGACGCTCCTGAGTTGGTGCATTCTCTTGCGCTACTCGAACCAGCGCTGCCTTCTGTTCTTTTCAACTCTGCTGAGTTCGGCGCCGTAGCAGAAAAAGCGGGGTCCTCCTATGAGTCGGGAGACAAGGCTGGCGCAATCGATATCTTCGGCCAAGAGGTGGCCGGTTCTGATTTTAGCGGAGTATTTGACCAGACATTACCGCAGGGTCACTTTGAACGTTGGGCGGCCGATGCGGATACTCTTTTCCAGGCTGATTTCCCGGCATACTCGCTGTGGACCTTTGGCCGTGAAGAGGCTGCTCGTATTACCCAGCCGACTCTCAACATAAGGGGGGCCAATACCAATTCTTATTTCCGGGACATTTACGAAACTGTGCGTACGTGGCTCCCGCACGCGGAGAACTTCGTTCTGCCCAACGCGACTCATGCTATGCTACAAATGAACCCGAAAGGCGCGGCTGAGCGTCTAGCTAGCTTCTTCTCGAGCCACCGATTACCCGGGCAATGACAGGCAGACCAGTGAAGCGATTTATCACGCTTCCACACATGTGATCTCAATCCAACCTATCCCATGAAGCCTAACATCCGGATTCGCGCATACCTTGTCATCCTTATCCTGATAATGGTTGGGCCAGAACATAGTGTCTTGGGACAGATCGAGCCCAAAGGGCAATCCGTCTCAATCAACGGATTCGAGATGTACTACGAGACCCATGGGACGGGTGAGCCACTTGTTTTACTCCATGGATTCTTCGCATCGAGTGACGCGTGGGCGGAGGTCGTACCCGATGTGAAGAAGGACTATCGCGTCATCGTCCCAGACCTTCGCGGTCATGGCCGTTCGACCAACCCGACGAAGGAATTCACGCATCGCCAATCCGCGCGGGACGTGTACGCCTTGCTCGATGAATTGGGCGTAGATCGCTTCAAGGCCGTGGGCATCAGTTCGGGCGGGTTTATTCTTCTTCATATGGCGACCCAGCAACCCGAACGTGTCGAAGCCATGGTTTTGATCGGCGCGACAAGCTACCGCCCTGTGGAAAGCCGAAAAATCCAGCGTGAATGGACCTCCGAGAATCTGGACGAAGAAGGGTGGGCGCGAATGCGCCGCCGTCACCACTACGGCGATGAACAAATTGAGATGCTGTACTCGCAGTTCCGCGGGTTCGCCGATGGTTACGGTGATATGAACTTCACGAAACCGTTTTTGTCCACAATCACCGCTCGGACCTTGGTCGTCCATGGTGACAGAGACCTTTTCTTTCCGATCGCGATTGCGAACGAAATCCATGAGGCAATTCCGCGGTCGTATCTCTGGATCGTCCCAAACGGAACGCACATCCCGATATTTGGCGATACGCTGCCATTCTTCGTCAAAACGACGCGTGAGTTCTTACGAGGTGATTGGAAGACCGAATAGTGGCCCGATGCCTAACGAAGCGATCAAGCGGACGGTACAAAGCCTTCGCCTCCTTTCCTCCGTACTACAATCCGTCAGGATCTTGTTTTTTTGGCAAGAATCTCAAAATTCAAATCGATAAATTGTTGATATCCAATGGCCACAAAGAGGCACAAAAAATCACAAAAAGGACTATCGAGAGAGCCTCAACTTTTTTGTGCATTTTGGTGCTTTTTCGTGGCTATCAATACTTCCAAATCATTTGGTTGCCTTTCGACAGAGATCAAGGTCCTGAGGCTCTCGAACGGGCGGCTTTGTCGAAGACCCCGACTCGTCGGTGGCTGCTCTAGGAACTTCGTGGTTTATAAAACGTTCAGGATAAGCTACAACTCCAGGACGATCCTATGATTCGACAAGATTACATTTTGAGGATGATTGAGCAAGTCGGCGAGTTGGTTCGCAGGCTTCTCAATCGAGAGATTTCTCAAGTGGATATCGAAACGGAATTTGAAGAACTAATAGATCAATGGATTGGCTTGCCAGCAAGTACCTTGCTTTCGCTTCCGGCGAGCCACGTCTATCGCCTTTTAGAGGATTCAGATAGGATGGTCATGGAGAAGAGCTACTTGATGGGTGAAATCCATAGAGCAAAAGGAATGGGAACCGAAATCGTTGGCAAAAAAATGGAGCATTTTGAGTGCTCGTTGTTTTTCTACAACAAATGCTCAGGCCAGGTAGACGCGATGCTCCAAGACGAAATCGACAAGCGGCTACTAGAATTGGCTGACGCGCTCGAGGAAAGAACGAATTCTCCTCAGTCAAATGTTATAGAAGATCCTCTACCAATACCGCAACCCATGCCCCGGTCCAAGTTGGCTAGCAAGCGAAAGAGGAGAAATGCACGATTGTTTTGGGCCTCCATTGCATCGGGCCTTATCTTCACGGTCGTTTACACGCTCTTCGAGCAGGCCGAGGTTGAAATTGTCGATCAGACTTGGGCTTTTGAAGGAGACGTGGCGGTTGCCCAATTTCGGATCGTGAATAACGCGAGTGAGGAACGGCTGATCAAACTGAAGCTATCAATAGAAAGATACACGAGTGGTACGTTTAAATCTGGATACACGTTTTTGGGAGCAGTGGAAAGAGATTACAAAATCGCGCCGGAATCGTCGAGAAGTGTTAACGAAAGATTTGAGACGGTGAGAAACGTTTCCGGACCGAATCGATCCGTATCAATCGATATTCTGTCAATCCAACCAACAAGTAGCGATTTCACGCAATAAGACGAAGTCAATTTGTCTAAAGTCAGCTCGACAACTTGTTCGCAGACGCCAATCCGCGAAAATGAGAATGGCAACGGCTGTTATGGCTACGATGATTACTTCTCGTTCCTTCATCTCGAAACGATCCTGAGCGGTCCGAAAAGGGGAAAGCGAGATTT
>JAJFLS010000050.1 GCA_021772595.1 Opitutales bacterium | reverse complement strand
AAGTTCGACCGCATGCTCAAAAAACGGGTGAAGGATGAGCATTCCAGAGAGGACGCGGTGACGTGGCTTGCCGAGCAAGCCAGGATGACTGTCGGCTACGTCTCGAAGATGTTAAACCACAAGGTGCCTCGCGTGGGCTCGGAGGGCGTAGACTACCGCGCCTGGGCAATCCTGAAGAAATTTCTGACCAAAGAGGAAATAGCAATACTGGAGAAAGTGCCGCCATGCAACTAAGCGTATTCGGAATCGTGTTATCCCTTCTCGGCTGTTTTGCGGCCGCGTACGCAGCCTATATGATAGAGCAGACAATCAAGGAACGCCGCCGTCGCGCTGCCGCCGTCCCGGACTGGGTCCGCCGCGCGTTGCCGACTCCGAAGGAACGAGTCGAGTTTTTCATAGAGCGATTGAAGGGGAGGTTTTTGTAATGGCGACGCAAAATATGGATGGAACATGGAGTGAAGTCGAGCCTTTGCCAGAAGCGCTCAAAACGCTGAGAGATCAGCTTGAAACCGGAACGGCTCGAAGATTCGTTGTTGGATCGGAGCAGGAAATTGAGGAAGAGAAATCTAAAATCGACCTTGAGGATAAAATGTCGGAACTAACCGACCGACTGGATATGGTCGAAGCAAGGCAAGATCAAAGCTGGGTGAAAATTCCCACGGCAGCGGAAGTTCTTCAATTCACTGGATGACTAAATTTTACATACAAAATAAGAAAGTCAAATAAATGACAAGATTCGAAGCAAAGGCAGTGATCGCCAAGCTAGATCGCATGTTCAAAGGGCGACATTTCTGTATCTGTGACGTGGACAGCCTGATGGATGTGACCGGCGCAACGCGGACTAGCGACTATAAAGCGCTTCGCCTCTACCACTGTGTGGATTACGCGGACATGGATAAGGAGACTAAACAGTTCGTGTACAAAGCCGCAATGGAGAATGTCTGCAATGTGGCTGCATTTCCAGAGGTGCGACTTTACGATCCATCCGAAGAAACCGCGAAGGCCTTAGAGTTGGCAAGTGGAACCGCAATACAGCGTTTACTTGGACGTTTTTCAGCAAGATCTCGCTGACACTACATTATATATCCATCCCCGCCCAATGAATACGCAACACCAACTCGATTTCACTGCTCCCGAAAGCCCGTCAACTGTTGACGCCGTTCGCAACGACTCGGCGATCGCCGCACCCATGAGCCTGGATGCTGTATTAAGCAACATGGGAAGTCCCGTGACTTTCGCCACACTCGCGCCCCAAAGCTTTTGGGACGGCATGAAATTGGATGACTAGAAAGGCCATGAGGATGACGACATTTAGCGCGATTTGCCTGTTTCACCTGTTGTTTTTCGGAGCGGGTTTGTTCTGGTCCGGGTTCTCCGCTGGGGTAGTTTCCGCCGCTTGCGCGTATATCATGGTTGGATGTTCGATTGTGATCTTCTGCGTTTGCGAAAGAAAAATGCCTACGCGGTGCCTCCGGGTAATAGTAGGATGGTGGCCGGCTCTGTTCTCGGATCGAGTCTTAGATTGGGTCAACCCGTAGCATGGGCGCGGGATTGCAGGCAGCGTTGGATCGCTTGACGATCGCGGAGGTGGCGGAGGCCGCCGGGCGTCCGCTTCGGTTCGTCTCGGGGAGCATGGGGCTTTGCACGTCGCCATTTCCCGAGTATCACGAAAATGGAGACAAGGATGCGTCGTTTTTCGTGACTCCGGACAACGGCGGCAAAGGGTGGGTGAACTATGCGGGCAAAAATCGATTTAAGCAGAAGGGTGGGGCGTGGGATTTCGCTCGGGAATGCTTCCCGGATATGACGCGAGGCGAGCTAGCCGTTTGGCTGGTCGATACAGCGGGCACTGGAATTTTTGACGAAAAGAGCCCTGAGGCTCGCGCCGCTCAGAAGCGCAAGAACGAGGAATCGGCACGCCTCAAGCGTTTGCAGGATCAGCGCGAGAAGGGTCTCAAGATGCCGGCATTCGCATCGCAAGGCGGCATTCCCTGGCCGGATTTCGTAGAAGATCGGTTTCGGAATGGATCGTATAGTAACTCGCGAGGCGAGGTGAAACTGGAAGACTATAATCAGGCGATCGAGAGGCTGATGGAAGAGCGCGGCTGGCCCTACGATTGGTGCGATGCGGCTTTTCAGAGCGGTTTGATTTCCCGTCCGTTGCTGCCTTGGGCGAGCACTGAAAAACAGAGGGGGTGGGCGTTTCCCGTGTCGTGTCCGGCGGATGTGATGAGCGGCGAAGCCAATCGTCTCACAACAGTGGGCTATCATCAGCGCTATGAGATGGGTGAGGGCAAACAGTGGATTTTCGTGCCCTACGCGATCGCCACCAACAAAGCCAGAACGGGTTTTCAAAAGCGGCTGCTAGGATACCGCAATGGGTACGACTTGGACGGGGGCGCGAAGATGATAGAGCCGATGCCGTTCGTGGTTGGCGATCGGGAGCAGCCGAAGTTCGTTATCGTCACGGAAGGCCAGTGGGACGCTCTCACGATCTACGGCGCGCTTGGCGGCTTCGAGGATGGCGATCCGATACCGGTCTGCGTCTTCGGCCTGCGCGGCGTCAAGAACGCCGGGCATTTTCTCCGCTACTGGGGGCCATGGCTGATGCGACTGCAAATGGCGAAACAGCTCTCGGCGATCTGTATCATCGCCGATCGAGATACGGCGGGCATGGCGCTCGTGAAGGGGAGGTCGGAGCCTGGGAAGCTGCCGGAGCCGGCGTTTAAAGACGTGCTCGAGCGTAACCTAAAGACCCGCGTGGTCTGCTCTTGGCTGTCTGTCCGTGGCGTAGGCAAGGACTTCAACGACTGGTACAAGGCGCTCGGTCCAACCGTATCCGAAATGTGGGTGCTTTTGAAATGCTGGAAGCTTATTTAGATATGAATAACGAAATTATTAATACAAAGGCCAATAGACCTGTCTCTAATTTCCACTCCAGTAATTTGCCGACGATTGTCGTCATATACGGCCCGCCCGAGAGTGGCAAAACTATCAATAGGGTTGCGCTGGTGAAACACTACAAATGCGATCATGTTTTCGACTCTGGGTTCGATGATATGCAGATCGAAGAATCGAAAGGCAGAGTGATGGTTCTGTCTCATTTTCCTGAAATTCCAGATCCAAGGTATCGTGGCCGCAAGCGTCCCGCCCTCCGCCCGCGAATAAAGCCGAGTCTAGCTGTGTCAGTCGCCGAGGCGAAGATTGCAATAGGCAATGAGTGGGTAGATCCGATCCCTAATTATCGCTAACAATGTCGATGCCAGAGAGAGATTTAACTAGTCAATTCCAAGTGCTCGATTCCGAGGATCCGGAATACGTATTCGACGAACGAACGAAGTCCTTTTGGGTGAAAAACTCCAAGGACTTTTGGGTATCGGTGAAAGAGAGCTCGTTCAGGCGACACTTGAGGCGACTGGGCAAGAGCATCAAGAAGCAAGAGGGCGATACGCTGTGCGAGCTGGAATCGATCGTGGAGGTGGCCGAACTGGATCATCGCGTACCCTACGCAGGACCGCTAGCGGGTCACTGGAGCGGCTTTACAACAATGTGCGGCAACCATGTGCTGATAACCGAAGATCCGGATTTGGTGGAGCCAGTGAAGCCCAACGATGACGATCGATGCTTGGCAGATGGCTCACAGCTGTGCGGCGTCACCGACTGTCGCGGCTGGCCTGTTCTGGGGCAGTTGATTGGAAATTTACTGTCACACGAAGACGTTGGCGACGTGCAACTGATGAGGTATTTTGGATACATCGCCCATATCCTCGACTGTCTATACGATCGGCAGCATTCGAAAGTGATCGCCCTGTTGATTGCCGGCGAGAGGGAGTGCGGAAAGACGCTCCTCTTCAACGATATTCACGCTGTGCTCTTTGGCGGGAAAATCGGCAAGCCCTACGATTGGATGATCGGCAAGGAAAATTTCAACGACGATTTCCTGGGAGCTGTTCTCCTCACTGTAGACGATGAGGTCAACAACACCCACATGGACGCCCGCAATACGCTCGGAGAGAAGCTCAAGAAAATGGTGGCGAATTCCGAGCAACGATTGCGCGGGATGCATAAAAGCGGATTCGTCCTAAAACCGCTCTGGGCTCCTACAGTCATGGTGAATCTCGAACCGGCCAATCTTCTAGTACTGCCGCCGATCGAAGAAGACAACGCCGATAAATTCATGATTTTCAAGGCATACAAACAAGATATGCCGATGCCTGCCGAGACTAAGGCGGAGAGAGCAGCTTTTTGGGCAACGCTGATGTCGGAAATTCCGAAATTCGTGTGGTGGATACGCAACGAATGGAAAACGCCTGACGATATCCAAGGGCGGTTCGGCGTCAAGTACTGGCACCATCCTGAAGTCGTCGAGGCCTTGCTCAAACTCTCGCCCGCGTGGGTCATTTGGGAATATATCCAACGGACGATCTTCAAGGACCCTATCCGCTACCAGGACCCTAGGAATAACGATACGCTGGAGGGCTTCGAGTGGGTAGGGACTGTCTCGGAGCTGCGAACCTACTTGGCCGATACTAAGTATTCAGACGGCGAGACTCCCCGGCCGCGATTAACGATGGAGGAGGCAAGGTCGCTTCCCCAGGCGCAATGGCTCGGCCGCCGACTAGCTAAGATAGCCGAGAAGTACCCGGAGTGCGTCAGCCAAGTGCGTACGGCAACGGCTCGATTTTGGCACATCAGAGTTGCAGAAGAGGAGGAAGATGACGGCAGTGACGGTAAATGACAGTACGGAAACTGCTCCTAAGTAGTTGGAATTCAAAGAGCTGACAATAGTGACGGCATATTCCAGCTTTTACCGCACCTATGTGTACACGTATTACTATATATTTATACTGTCATACTGTCATAGAATTTAGAATACATTGAAAATCAATAACTTGAGAATGACGATATGGAAAACCTATAAAAACGCTACTGTCACACATGAAAAGAACTCCCGAAACTAATCAACGGGATCGAGATGAAGAGTACGAAAAACAATACAAAGCTTGGGTCGCTGGGATGAGCCCATCGGAGAGAAGAGAACTAGAATCAATGAACCTATTAAAACCAGATTTCAGCCGAACGGTGAGCAAAGGGCAGCACGATCACGAGATCCTCGAGAATCGCGAAGCCCCGTCCGTCGAGCCATTCGCAATTCCAAAAAAAGAGGAGGGGGTATATGAGCAAGCGCAGCGCCTCGCGCTCCGATGGACGCGGATTGGACTAAGCAACATCCTCAATCCCACGAAGGGAAGCACCGTGGAATACGAAGCCGCCATCGTCGGGCTCAGTATTGGGTCTCTAGGCATGGTGTCGATATCGCACCAGGCGCATCGCTTCGGGGTGGGCCGTGCGGCAATCAGCAAGCGCTGTGTAGCATTCTGCAAAGACTCAGGTATGCCGCCAAGCCACTATATGAAATCCGCCAGCAATCGAGCCGTTCACCAGCTCGCCAACGTCCGAAAAAAGAGAGTCTGCAATGGATAATTTAGAAGTGAAAGAAGTCGATTTCATCGATTTATCCGATTTCGTCGAGCGCGGTTCGAACTACCTGACGCTCAGTCGCGACACTCCAGACGATGTGCTCGCTTCGATCGCTCGAAAATTGCAGTTGCTCGAAGGCGTTTTAGCGTGGTACATCGGCGATTATCTCTTGGGCTTGGAAAGCCTCCGGGGTGAGACGCGTGCCAACGAGCTAATCAAAGCCTGGGGCATAGGCGAGCGTAGTGCCTACGAAGCGAAGCAGATATGCAGCCTATTCGCTCCGGAAGACCGCGAACCGTTACTCACATTCTCGCATCACAAGGTGGTGGCAGAGGAGTGCGACACCTACAAAGAGCAGTTGCATTGGCTCGCGGAGGCAACACCAGGAGCGAGAAATCTAAGCGTTGCGAAGCTCCGTGCGGCCATTCGAATCGCAAACAAGAATGGCCCTACGCTTCCTCCATCAACTCGAAATCTTCAACCGCTCTCGAGTTTCATACAGTTCGCCACGCGAACAGCTCCGGAGTCGCTCAGCCCAGCCGACCGCGAAACCCTCAAGGACAACGCGCCGCTCATGATCGAATGGTGGCAGAAAATCGCCAACTCATGAGAGCCCTCACAATCGCCAACCCGCTCGCGCCGGTACAGCAGTACCCGGCGCCGCCCGCGCGCCGTAGGCTCGCCCCCATCAAGGAATCTATTACCGCCGGCGAGAGGCGAGGGTTTTCCGACCCCGTGCGTTTTTGTGAGTATGACTTTGCGGGAATGTCTTTCGTTTCGTTTCGTCCTTGCGGTTAAGGGGTAGATTGGTATGCATCGAGTGAATACAAAGAAGTGGGCTGAGTTTTGGGGGGTCTCTGTTAGGACAGTTCAGAATTGGCTCAAGGATGGGTCGCCGGTCGAGAAGCCGATCGCGATGGCGAACTTGATCTTGCAGAATCCGCGTCCGGCAAAGAAGGCGCTGGCTAAGGCACATGAGCTGATTGCTCGGCATGAGGGTTTGCTGCCGGATCCGGAAAGAGTCAAGGTGGGTGACAGTATCGCGGCAACTACTCCTCTGATGGATGTAGGGCCGCGTATTCTGATTGGGGATGTCGATGCGGGTGATACGGATTTGAGGAGTACGGCGGCTTGGCTTTTGGCGAAGGCTAAGGCGTGCACGGAGTTGGATCCGGTAGATATGTCGGGTTTCACTTATTGGCATGAGCGGTACTTGAAAACGGATAAGGCGATTCGCGATGCGGAGTTGCATGCGAAAAAGATGGGTTTGGATGAGGGTCAGATCATCAATCGCGAGGAGTTCGAGCGGCTGATGTTCGCGATGGCATTCTGGATGATGCGGGGCGTTGAGGTGGATTTGAAGGACTTGGCTCCTAAGTGCGTGGGTCTGGAGTTCGTGGAGGTGGCTTACGGGGTGCTGGATCGGTTTTTCGTTCGGGCGCGTTTCTTCTCGGCGTTCTCTAAATCGATCACACAAGAGAGTGGGGTGAGTCTTCCTCTCTGGGCTTATGATGGTCTGAAGCGGGCGGTTGACACGTTTTGGGAAACGGATCTCGAGGACAAGGATGATGTGGCTGCCTATGACGCGTTTCTGGCGGCCTTGAGATATCAAACAGAGGGCGGGGCGAAGTCCGCGTAGGGGAATTATATGGCTGAGAATTCAAAGATCGAATGGACCGACCACACTTTCAATGGGTGGGAAGGCTGCACAAAAGTATCGTCTGGCTGTTTGAATTGCTACGCAGAGACTCGCAATAAGCGATGGAACAGGGGCGAGCCAATAAACTGGGGGAAGGGCGCTCCGCGTCGCCGTCTCAGCCTAGCGACTTGGAAGAAGCCTTTGGCATGGAATCGCGCGGCAAAGGAACTGGGCATTCGGAAGCGCGTTTTCTGCGCATCTATCAGCGATGTTTTCGATACTGAAGTGCCGGACCAATGGCGCGACGATCTGTTCGAGCTCATATGCGCCTGCAAGTCTCTCGATTGGCTGATCCTAACGAAGCGCCCGAGCTATGCTATGGATTATCTTTGCGGCACATCGGGCATGGGGATGTCGAATTTTCATGAAGGTGGTCCTTGGGATCATGTCCGGATCGGCACTAGCGCGGAAGATCAAACGCGCTGGAGCGAGCGTGTCCCTATCGTCTGCGAATTCCCAAAGAATTTCGTATCCGTCGAGCCACTATTGGAACCGATAGACATCGGGGCGTGCTGGCCGGATTGGATAATAGTCGGAGGAGAAGGCGGCCCGGGTTCGCGGGAAATGTCTCCGGATTGGGTCCGATTGCTAAGAGATCAATGCGTCTGCGCTGATATTCCATTCTTCTTCAAGCAGTGGGGCGTTCGAAACAAGAAGGCCGCCGGCCGCACTTTGGATGGGAAGCTCTGGAGCGAGTTTCCAGGAGAGCGGATTAGGGAGGTAAATTGAATCTATGTATCCGCTTGTGTGGGATCGGAGCGATTCCCACGACGGTATTGTCAGCTAAACGAAAGAAAAAGCATGAGTACTTACGCAGCAAATACACAAGTAAACGTCGCTAAATCTAAGGCGGAAATCGAAAACACGCTTCAACGTTATGGCTGTAGTGGATTTATGACGGGTTGGAGTGAGAACAAGGCAATGATAGCATTCCAAATAAATGAAAGGCAGGTTAAGTTTCTTCTTCCCTTGCCAAATCCATCAGATGACGAATTCACAAAAACGGATACTGGGAAAGTACGAAAACCAGAGGCGTCACATAGGGTATGGGAACAAGGGTGCAGACAGAGATGGAGGGCATTGGCGCTTGCTATCAAAGCGAAACTAGAGGCAGTGGAATGCGGGATAGTGTCGTTTGATCAAGAGTTTCTAGCCCATCTGGTATTGCCAGGCGGCGGAACGGTCGGCGAAGAAATAATACCAATGATAGAAAGAGGCGAGATGCCAAAATTAGCTCTCACTAGCTAACATGCGTAAATCCACCCTACAGTTTTGCGAAGACGAGATCACGCTCGGCGGGGGCGCGTTTCGACGCGAGGATTGGCCGCTGATGGTGGAGATTTTGGATACGATGGACCGTCGTCGCGGCTGCGTGTTTCTCATCAAAGGGTCCATCCAGTCCTGGAAATCCCTCGCCGCGCAGCTCAAAGTCACTGCCGACAAGGTTCTACGCCCCTGTCGCATGGCCTGGTACGGTCCCACGCGCGACTTTGTCCGCGGCTTCGCGGAAGAGAAGCTCAACAACCTCTACGACAATACCCGCATTCTCCGCCGCATCGAGCCGGCGGACTCGAACCGGATTAAGGCTATGTCGAAGAATCTCCCCCACATGCTCTTCACGCTCCTATCCGCTCACACGGATGTCGACCGCCAGTCGAAGAGCTTGCAGAGCATCGTTTGCGATGAAGCCTGGATGTACGGTACGGGCGAGCTCACTGAGATCCGCGGCCGCTATACGTCGTTCGAGAGCTCGGAGGATTGGCAGTTCGTCATTCCTACCAGCGGCGAGGACAAAGGCAGCGACGTAAACGAGATTTGGGAAGACTCCGACCAGCGCGCCTGGCACGTCCGATGCGAGTCGTGCGGGCATTGGTACTATCCGGACGTCTATCCACCCGCAGCGATCGAGAGCATAGACGAAGAGAGCGGCAAGCCCATCATCACCCAGCCCGCCGGCGGACTGCATTTCGATGCTTCCGACGCTGTACGCAGCGACACAGGCCGCATCGTCCAGCGCCTCTTTGACGCTACGGTCTACTACGAGTGCCCAAACCCCGCCTGTCGTTGCCATGTGAAGGAACTGCCGCTATCCACCTCGAAATTCGTCTCGCTTCAGCCCGAGCCCGCCTCGCGAAACGTCATCGGCTGGGTCTGGAACGCGCTCTGCCATATGCCCATGACCTCGGTCGCTCTGCTCAAAGCCAAGGCCGACGACGCCCTCGCGCACGGGGACGCCGCCGAGCTGGAGGACTTCGACCGCAAGCGCGCCCTCCGGCCTTGGTCCGTGGCCTCGGTCATCAAGACCGCCGCCCGCCCGTCCAACCTCGGCAACTACAAGCTCGGCGAAGACTGGGCGCCCGAATATTTCCGCGAAATGGAGATCGACGTCCAGCAAGACCACTACTACTGGCGCGTCCGCTTATGGTCCCGCTCCACCCAAAGCCGCCTCCTCGCCCTGGGCATCGCCTGGAGCGAGGAGCAGCTAGTTGAGGCTCAGCGCAAATGGCGGGTCCACGGGCATGGGGGGGTGCTCGCCGAGCATCCCAAGACCGGCCAGATATACTTCCCCAACGGATGCGGCGTCTTCATAGACGGCAACTACGACACCGCCCGCGTCCGCCGCCTCGCTGCCCGAAACCATTGGTGCGTGCTCCGAGGCGAGCCCAGCGGCGACCGGTATCCACACCCCGACGGCCGCTCCCGCATCTGGAATCCCATCCAAGCTATCGAAGCCTTCAGCGGTATCGCCGATCCCACTACAACAGCCCCAGCCACCGGCGAAGCCGCCCCGCCCGCCGTCGCCGCAGACCGTTATGTGGCCGAAGTCCGATTCCGCAAAGCTGAGGCCCGCAACACGCTGCGTATCCTCCAAAACCAGACAAGCCCAGCCGAAGTATGGACCTACGCCCGCGACACCCCCGATAAGCACCCGGACTACCTCAAGCATCTCGCCGCCTGGTCCCCGCGCGACAAGATCAAAAAGAAAGGCTCCCTCGAGACCGTCACCGAATGGGTCCAGACCCACGAGCGCGACGACTGGGAATGGTGCGAATGCGCTGGCGTCATCGCCGCAAGCATGACCGGGCTGATAGGCAGCGACGCCGTAGAAGGGTGAGGGAGTTAACCTGAAGTTTTATCAGAGGAGCTTGCGACGATTGAATGAAGCGATTTGTTATGGTAGATCGAATACACGAAGAATTGAAAGTAAAGGTAGAGATGATTCGAAAGAAGTACGGATCGTTATGTGCATTCTATCGATTCCACAGGCAGAAATCGTGTACCCATAACTGGGTGCAAAAGAGAAATGACCATGGACCAATGGGTTGTCGAATTTGCAGCAAATGTTCCAAGGAACAGAATTTGATGTATCACCGCTTTGGCCCGACTCGATGGGAATGGAAGGACAGGCCCCTTTTGGATGAATTACCATAACCTTGCGACTGAATCGCCGGAGCTTGCGACGGTTGAATCCAGTCGCTTTGTTATCGAAAAATTGAAAGGAAAAATATGATACAAATGATAAATATTGAGTGGCATCGCGTCCGGAATCGAATCCTTGGGGTTCTTAGTGCCAAGAGGGACACTACGGTTTTCCTCGGAGTGCATAAACGTGTGGGCGGTGAGTGGAAATGGGAGCTAAGTGGTGCGTTTATTCCAGACAGAATTGAGCCGTTACACTTCGACACTAAGCAGGAAGTGGAAAAAGCCGCTTTGAAGTATTGGTTTGAATTCCAGAAACAAGTGTTTCCCGAGGAAAGGACGCACAACCGATAACCTCCTGATCTGGCGCCGGAACGGTTGCCAGAATCAGCGTGATATGCAAAATAACCGACAACCAAGAATGAAAGGTATAAAAATGTTAATAATTGGAATATTTATAGGGTGTGTTTTAGGGTACTGGTACGCCCACGGTGTAATCGCCCGCGAATGCAAAACGCTAGGAACGTTCTATATCGCTGATGATGTTTTCACCGTTACGAACTCAAAAAGGCTAAATTTTGAGGAATCAATTGAGCAAGAAATAGAGGATCAACTCAAAGATTAACTACATAACGCCAAAGCGCAGACATCCCCAATACGATGACGATAAATCAACTAAATGAACTGACTGCAAAAATGATCGAGCAAGGTCACGGGAGAGAGATGGCGTGCATCAGCAAGCGCACCTTTTCTCATCCGCTGGAAGCTGACGGATGCACCATTCTAGAGATTGAGGATGGAGAGATGCAAACCATCGATCTGATGGACGATGACGGCGGCACGCTGACCCTAAAGGACGAGACGGTGTGCCAGCGAACGCAACTCGTGCTAAGCGGGGGCCACGACCCGCACAGGGAATCGGGCTCAGCTTGGTAATTCTCCGCATATCCCTCCTGTTGAGGAGCGAAGCGAAAAACGAATTATGAAAAACACAGACAACGAGTCTCCTCCAACGGATTGTTCGCCGCAGAACGTAGCGGACAAGTCGAATGAGTTTTTGAGCGAAGTAGAGCAACAGGAGGGTTCGCCGCGCAAGAGTGCTCGGGACGTACAAAAGATAGATGTGTGGATTGATAGGTATGGTGAGATCAAGATTAAATTTTACCCGATGCAAATAGAGCACGGACACGTAGCTACGAAGTAGCGGAGTGGCGCGGCGAACACTATATTATATCGACACCGTGTCTACATAACCCGGAACGAGGAGGAGGGATGAAGAAGGAGGATTATAGAAAAGAGCTTTGGGCGGCGATACGTGCCAGGAATTATTCGTATTACACATACAAAGCCTATTGGGAGTGGGTCAGCCAGTTCGCGGATTTCTGCATTCGCCGCAAGGACCTCTCGCATTCAGATGATCGAGTACGAGAGTTTCTGAACTCCATCGCCAACGATTCAGCCTACGCCACGCAAAAGCAATGCCTCAACGCCCTCGCCTTCTTCTTCAAGAACATACTGGGCCGCGAATTCAAAGTCGGCGAATTCGCCAAGGCGAAGAAACCCACCAAGCTCCCCGTATGCCTGTCCCGCCAAGAGGTAGGAAAGCTTCTATCGACACTCAGTGGCCAGACTGGCCTCATGGCTCGTCTCTGCTACGGCTCGGGAATGCGCCTAGCCGAACTGATTTCGCTCCGTATCAAAGATCTGGATTTCGACAACGGCATGATCTTCGTTCGATCCGGCAAAGGCGACAAGGACCGCACGGTAAGTCTCCCGGCGAGCATCTCCTTCGATCTTCGCCAGCAGGTCGAGCGGGCGAAGCTCTACCACGATGCCGATCGCCGCGCCAATCTTCCTGCCGTCTACATGCCCAACCGTCTCGGAAAGAAATACCCGGCAGCCGGCAAGCAGTTCACGTGGTTCTGGATCTGGCCGGGAAATCGCCCGAGCAAGGACCCGGAGACAGGGATCATCCGCCGCCATCACGTTCACCGCAGCTCGCTCCAAAACAGCATCTACCGCGCTCTCCCGAAAACGGGGATAAATAAAAAGGTCTGCGTACACACCCTCCGGCACTCCTACGCCACTCACATGCTCCAGCACGAAAAGACCGACATCTACACGCTCCAGAATCTTCTCGGCCACAAGGACATTGCCACTACCGAAATCTATCTCCACTGCGTTCCCGACATCGCAGGCACATCCAAAAGCCCGCTCGACTCGCTAGGGGAGCTGATTGAGTTCCCGAGCCAGCAGGCTCCACGGCAAGCGAATATCTCAGGCTAAAGCGCTGAGCTACCGATTTCCCGCAAACCCCACGCAAAATGTGGGTGAATGTAGGTGAATGTGAACCTCGGTCTATTGACGCGCCCAAGCGGGTCTCCAATCCTCATGTTACTAGGCTTTAGAAAAGTGCTAAAACGCCTAAACGGATACGGAAAAACCTGCGAAAAACGTCACAAATAATCGACAAAACCCTTGACTTGATGACGCAAATTTGCGACATTGTACGAGTCAAAGGGGGAACGGTTCCTCTAGAGACGAAAAACCTCCAAAGGAGAAACTCATGCACGAACTAATCATCGTTCTTTTGCTAATCTTACTAGTACTGAGAGAAAGCAAAATGAGAAAGGGCTAAAAGCCCCGGTCCCGGCGAAAGCCGGGGCCGCTCCCTTGGAGGGATTTTTTATGGAGAGCATATTGCAGAAAAACGAATGAAAAATCAAGTCAAAGATACCTGGTCCCCCTTGCGCGTTCGCCTGGCCGAGCACCTCGCCGACGCCGAGCGCGGCGCCCAGGCCCGATTCGCCCGCGAAGTAGGCATCGACCGCCGCACAGTCCCCGCCTTGCTCAAAGGCGCCAGCGAGCCTCGCTACTCCCTCGGCCTCGCCATCTCCAAATGGCTCGATCGTAAGAAGCGAGCCTGAACCCCTTGACACCTCTTCACCTACATCTCCCCCGCCTGCCGAGGAATCCAACTTAAGGTAACAGCTAAGAAACAAGAGGGCGTCCTAGGGGTAGGACGCCATTGAGGGTCCCGGCAGGCGTTTTTCTTCTTGGGAGAAGCTGTTAGCTTTTAGCTTGTTGGCATTTAGCCAATTAGCCCAGCAGCTACTCGCCAACCGCTGTCGTCCTTTGCGGGCAGTTTCCCCCCACGTTTTGCACTCCAGTACAAATTGCGGACGTGCGCAAATTGCACTCCAGTGCAAAACGCCCCCTACGCCGCGCTCGAAACGGTTGACCTCCGCCGATAGTCGATGTCAACCGATACCACGCCGCCCGCCACTGTCCAGAGTGGCACATACTACGCGTTCGACGCCGCCGGCATAGCAGACGAGAAGACCGCCTACGTCGCCGCTGTCCGCCAGCACACCCAGATGCGCTCCTCCGCATCCGGCGGCACCCTCCAGTTCGTCGGCATCAACGGCAAGCAGCTCACCTACAACATGTCCGATGCTCAAGTCTACTTCGCCACCTGGCGCCAAGAGCTCAAAAACGCCGAAGCCCAGCTCGCCGGCGATTGCATGCCCCATACCGACCGCGCCGTAGCCCGCTTCTCATGATTAGCGATTAGTCCATGACTGCAATCCTCGACATCTTCGGCAACCCCGCCCGCCAGCGAACCACCGGCGCCAGCCTATACGCCGACTCCCAGACAGGCGGCCTCCGCGCCACACGCGCCGACTACGCCTACGACCACTCCCAATTTCTCAGCAAGGCGAAATTCCGCGCCATGCTCAGCGACGCCCGCTACATCTACACCCAGTTTTCCCCCGTATCCGCCGCTTCCACACAAAAAGCCTCCTTCGTCTCATCCTCAGGCTGGACCCCCGTATTCACCGGACAAGACAAAGCCTACGGCGCCCGGGCCCTTGCCGCCCTCCGCCCCGCGCTCGCCCGCAGCACAAACAAAGGCTTCTCATTCGACAAGATCCACAAGATGGCCAGCACCTATCTCGATATCGACGGCGGCTTCTTCAAGCTCCTCGCCATCGACAAGCGCCGCTTCCCCGTCACGCAGATCCTCGAAGCCCACCGCATCGGATCCCGCTCCAATCAAACCGTCGTCACCGAAGGCCGCTACAAAGGCAAGCGTATCCAAAACGGCATTATCTACAGCGCGGACGGCGCGGAGATAGCCTACCAATTCCTCGGCGCCACCCCCAAAGACGATCGTCGCATCCCCGCCGCATCGCTCATGCACTGCGCCGACTGGACCTTCAGCTCGGAAAACCGCCCATTCCCCAGCGTCGCCTACGGCATCCTCGATTTCTACGACGCCAAAGAAACCCGAGGCTTCCAGAAGATCAAAAACAAGCTCCACTCCGCCCTCAGCATCCTGGAGACCAACGACACCGGGCGAAACATCAACGTAAACACCGTCCCCGGCGCCGCCGAAGAATCCGCCGATACCTCCACCAGCGGCCTCCGCTCCGAGACCTACGAAGCCGGCATGATCCGCTACCTCCGCTCCAAAAGCGGCGGCGACATCAAAGCCTTCGAATCCAACACCCCAGCCAACGAAGCCCAAGAATTCGAATCCACCATCATCGCCTCCGCTCTTCTGGCCATGCGCTGGAGCCGGGAGATGCTAGACCTCTCCCGTCTCAAAGGCAGCGGCTTCCGAGGCTTCGCCAGCATCATAAACCAAGCCATCGCCGATCGCCACCAGACCATCTGCGCCTTCGCCAAGCCCGAGCTCCTCTTCAAGATCTCCGCCCTCCAAGCCAGAGGCGACATCCCCGAGCATCCCGAGTGGGACCAATGGAGCTTTCCCCAGCCCACCGAGTTCAACGTCGACCCCCTCAACACCCAAAAGCTTGACGAAGCCAACGCCCGCATAGGCCGCACATCCATCCCCCGCCTCATCCGCAAAGGCGGCGAAGACCCAGACGAGATCCTCCGCGAAAACGGCGAATACCTCCAAAAGCGCAACGCCCTGGCCGCCAAGCTAGGAGTCGAGCCCCAAGAACTCGGCACACTCTCCAAACCCGGAGACTCTTACCTCATAAACAACGACGATACCGACGAAGACGACAGAGAGACAGAGAGCGATAGGGAAGGGGAGTAAGAAGCCGATTAGCGATTAGAAGTTAGCCATTTAGTCTATAGCCAAAAGCCAACCACCAAAAGCCAAAAGCTAACAGCCAACAGCCAACAGCCAACAGCCAAAAGCCAACCACCAAAAGCTAACAGCCACCCGCCAACCGCCCTCTCCCCATTCTTAATTCTACATTCCTAATTCCTAATTTAAGCCCATGCGCTACCCGCTAATCCACCAGAAGATCTTCAACGAGCCCTGGGCCATCGAGCCCTCCGCCTACAACGCCGTCCGCCAAAGCTACCTAGCCCACTGCGGCATCTCCGCCACCATCGACGGCCAGGCAATCGACCCCGCCCAGATCAGCCTCGGCGCCACCGGCGACTCCCCCGCCAGCTTCGCCCGCATAGGGCGCGTCGGCATAGTATCCATGTCCGGGATACTCGGCAAACGCCTCTCCGGACTAGAGACCATGTGCGGCGGCTGCGACCTCGATACCTACCGCGCCGCCTTCGACGCCGCCTACCTGGACCCCAAGATAGACACCATCATCCAGCACGCCCATTCCCCTGGCGGCATCGTCACCGGCGGCATAGAGCTCGCCGACCATATAAACGCCCTCGCCGAAGAAGGCCAAAAAGAGATCATCACCTACACAGACACCGTCTGCGCCAGTCTCGCCTACCTTATCGGCAGCCAGTCCCACCGCGTGTTCGCCGCGCCCACCGCCCGCGTCGGCAGCATCGGCACAGTCGTCACCCTGGAAAACCGCGTAAAAGCCGACGCCAAAGCAGGCATCAGCTACCGCACCTATGCCACCGGCAAATTCAAAGACCTCGGCAACCCCCACCGTGAGATTACCGACGCCGAAGACGCCGCCATCATCAAAGAGCTCCACGCCCTGAACGACACCTTTGTCGCCGCCGTCTCCCGAGCCCGAGGCATATCCGTCGACCAAATACGCTCCCTGGAAGCCGCCGTATTCCGAGGCTCCCAAGCCCAAGACAAAGCCCTCACCGACGGCACCGCCGACACCCTCGCCGAACTCATCGAGAAAATATAGAAGGCAAGAACCGCCTACAGATTGCGCAGATAGCCCAGATAAGAGAGAAAAACCGAAAAACCAATACTCACTATATCTGCGTTCATCTGCGCAATCTGCGGGCAAACCTTCGACAGGCTCAGGTCAAGCCCCCCAAGCCGCTCCATCCCCGGAGCGGCTTTCTCATACCCAAAACCCATAACCCAACCCCCAAAACCTCTCTCCCCCCGTTGACGCCGCCGGATGAGCAAATGAGCAAATACCTCCAGCAACTCGCCGCCTACAAAGCCGCCTTCGAATCCATCGCCTTCGACCCCGCGGCCCTCGCAGACAACCCCGAGGCCCTCGCCGCCCACATCGCCGCCCAGTCCACCACCGGCGCCGAAGACTACAAAGCCCGCATCGAAACCCTCGAAGCGGAGAACGCCGTGCAATTCGATGCCCTCGCCGCCCACGTCACAGACCTCGGAGCAGCCAACGAACTCCTAACCGAGACCCAAGAGCAGCTCACCCAGCAGACCGAGCTCGCCACCACGCACGAAGCCGCCGCCAAAGCCTACGCCAGTGGCATCGTAGACGCCGGCATCAAGATCGAAGCCAAAGAAGGCGGCGCCCAGCACACCCCCGCCGACATCGCCAAAGCAATCACCGACAAGCAGTCCATCCACGCCGCCGAGCGCCTCGCCGCCCACGGCATCAAAGACCTTCTTCCCGACGACGAATCCGCCGCCGCCGACGGCTCCCCCGCCGATCCCTACGCAGGACTCACCGGAATCTCCCGAACCGCCGCCGCCCTCAAAGCACGCCGCTCCAACGCATAAGTAACCAAAAACTAAATACAAATCTAAATACTACACATTATGGCAAAACTATCCATGCTAGATGTCCTTACTGCCAACAGCGGCGACGCGGAAATAGGCATCATCCAGGACTCCATCATCGACGCCCCCGAATTTAGCGTCGTACCCGCCCGCTCGATCCCCGGCACGTCCTACAAGACCAAGATCCGCACCGGATCGCCTACCGTCGCGTTTCGCAAGGCAAACGACGGCGTCACGCCCAGCAAGTCCACCCTCGAGCTCCGAGACGTAGGCTGCTACATCATGTCCGGGCGCATAGAGGCAGACAAAGCCGTGGCAGACACCTATCCCGGCGGCCCAGAAGTATATTTCGCAGAAGAGGGCGTCGAGGTATTCCAGAAATCCACCGAGCTCTTCGGCACGCAGTTCTACTACGGAAACGTAGACACCTCCAACGGCTTTCCAGGCCTCGAGTCCATCGTCGATTCCAGCATGGTCTACGACGCCACCGGCACCACTGCCGACGGCGCCAACTCCATCTACCTAGTCCGGATGGGCAAGCAAGACGTGGAGGCAGTGCTCGGCGTAGATGGCCAGCTCCAGCTCGGAGCCATGCGCGAAGAGACGATCACAGGCAACAACAGCCTCGACCTCGCCGGCTACGTGGCGGACCTCATTGCATGGATCGGCCTCCAAAACACCAACAAAAACTCAGTCGCCCGCATCTACAACGTCACGGCGGAATCGACCAAGACGGCAGACGACGCACTCATTTCACGCGGTCTCGAACTCTTCCCCGCCAGCCGCCAGCCCACGCATATCTTCATGCCCAAGCGCTCCCTCTGGCAGCTCCAGCGCAGCCGCACCGCCACGACCACTACCGGCCAAGTCGCGCCCCTTCCGCCCGAAGTCTTCGGCATCCCCATCGTGGTTACCGACAGTCTCGTAACCACAGAAGCCATCGTCTCGTAATCAACAACCAACTACCAGCAACCCTTTAGCACAAAAACACCATGGCCGTAAATCACTTCATCCAAAACCGCCAAGACGCCTCGCTCCAAGTCACCCGCGCGCTCACCGCCGCAGACGGCTCAGTCACAAGTGGAGATCTCAACATCGGCACCGCCGGCTTCCCGCAAGCCGAAGGCTGGAGCTTCGGCGTCCGGCTGCCGCTGATAGCCACCGCGCTGCTAGCCGCCGCCGACACCATCACCATCGAACTGCTAAACGGCGCTGCCGCCACGCCCACCACCGTCATCGCGACCAAAGTGGTAACCGGCACCTCAGCCGACACCCCCGCCCAGACAGTCCGTCTCGGCGTCCCCCGAGACGCCGGCGCATTCTTCGCCGTCAAATTCACCACAGCCGGCACTACAGGAGACATGAGCGGACTCACAGCCACCTGCGGCCCGCTCTTCTGAGCCCCGCTCGAAACAACCTTCACCTCGATCTAACACCATGCGCGGCGGGCGCCCAAGCAATCAACCCCGCCGCGCATTTTCGTATCCAGATTTCTCGATTAGCTGTTAGCTGTTAGCTTTTAGCGATTAGCTGTTAGCATTTAGCATTTAGCATTTAGCGATTAGCGATTAGAGATTAGCATTCAGCCAAAAGCCAAAAGCCAAAAGCCAAAAGCCAAAAGCCAAAAGCCAACAGCCAAAAGCCAACAGCCAAAAGCCAACCGCCAACCGCCAACAGCCAAAAGCTAACCGCCAACCGCTACCCGCCAACCGCCAAAAGCCATCTCCAACTTCACCGACATCTTCGCCAACACACTCGAATTCATCGAAGAAGTCGAAGCCCAGACCTTCACTTGGAAGGGGACCGGCTACACCTGCATCGCCACCGAAGTCACCCACGAGGAAGACTTCGAGACCGAAGGCCGCCGCACCCGCCGGGCCTTCGACATAGAAGCCAGCGCCCCCCAGTTCAAAGGCGTGTATCCGCAGCCCAAAGACAAGATCCAGCACCTAGGCCAGACCTACACCATCGCCACCGAGTACAAGCTAGACGCCGTCTCCCTACGCCTACGAGCCTACGCCGCGAGCGGCTAGATTATTAGCGGTTAGCTATTAGCGGTTAGCTATTAGCAGTTAGCTATTAGGACCCAGCCAATCGCCAATCGCCAGTCGCCAATCGCCAGTCGCCAATCGCCAATCGCCAACATCTAAAAGCCAAATCCCATGAACTTCACCGTACAGCTCGACACCGCCGCATGGGAGCGCGCCATCATCCAGGCCGCCGCCGCCCTCGGCCGCGATTTCCCAGACGTGCTCCAGGAAGAGGCGGATCTCCTCATGCGCGACATCATCCGCAAGACTCCGCCCAAAACCAAGAGCCAAGGTCTCCGCCGCGTCGAGAACGACATCAAATTCACCGTAGTGGCTGTCCACGCCAAATTCCTCGCCATGCTCGCCAACCGCTTCGGCACCGGCCCTTACAGCGGCACTATAAACCTGGGGAAGGGGAGGGTGGTCCCGCTGGAGTACGCCAAGATCCTCACCACCGTCAATCAAGTCCGCGCCTGGCACGAATCCAAACGTCACCGCGTCACCGGTCGCACCAAGAAGCTCTCATCCGGCCAAAGCCTAGACAACCCCCGCAAAGCATTCGCCCCCAAAACCGTAGTTGCCGACTACATACGCCAAGTCAAGCGAAACGTCGGCGCCGCAAAAGGCGGCTGGGCCTCCGCTCAGCTAGCCGTATCTCGAGGTCGAGCGCTCCCCAGCTGGATCACCGACAAACGCCGCCAAGGCAGCCACGTCAAAAGCTTCGCCCCCAAGATGAGCCACCGCCAAACCTTCATCGCCATCAACAGCAGCCCATGGGCCAAACGCCCCGGCGAAGGACCCCGCATCGTCAAAGCCTCTCTGGCCAACCGCGTCCGCCAGATTCCCGTCAAGCTAGAGCGCCAGCTAAAGCTACGCTACTCCGCCGCCGGCTTCCTAGTCCGCGGCAGCAATATCCTCACCGGAACCGTCACATCCTAGCTCCGCTAGGAAATTGAAGATTGAAGATTGAAAATTGAATACAATTCCGCCCACGGATCACACAGATCAACACAGATAAGAAAATGCTAATTGTAATAGACGTACCCGTACAAGATCTCGAAGCCCTTCCATACGAAGCCCAAACCGGGGTAGGAACAACCCAGCTAAAGACCCACATCGAATCCCGCTTCAAACTGCCCGCCAGCGAACCCTACAACGTCGCCTACAACGATGCCCTCCTAGACACCCTCATTTACCTAAGAACCCAAACTCAACCCAGAACCTAACACCTATCAACCTTCTCAAAATCCAATCCGTCGGCAAAGAAACCTCTCAATTGCTGCGCAATCTTAGTTTCACTCCGTCCTAATTCACAATTCCTAATTCCTAATTCCTAATTCTTCATTCACCCCATGCCCGCGCCCACAGACTCCGCCTACTACGACATCGACGGCAACCTAGTCGACGCCGTCGACAAAGCCCTCGAAGCCAGCGGCGTCCTCTCGATCGAGCAGCAACGCTCCGAGCTCCGAGAAGGCCACCGTGCAGAAGTCCGCGCCACGCTCCTAGGCGAGACCGAGACCACCGCCATCAACCCCCACACCAACGAGATTTTCTACTCCGAGAAAACGATTGCGTTAAACATAGACCTCCGCACCCCCTCCGACCAGTATCTAGCCCACCGCGAAGCCCGCGGCCGCATCCGCGCCCTCCTGGCCTATCCCCGCGGCCTCTGCACTCTCAAAGCCCATCTCCCCTGGTACACCCTCACCAACATCATGATGGGCGAGACCATCCCCACGCTCCAAGAGAACGAAGAAAACCAAAACGAGCTCAGCAGCGACATGGCCTACACCCTGACCCTTCACCTGAACCCGAAAGACATCCCCGCGTAGCGGGCGCGGCTACGCCACGATTGAGAAGGAGAGAAACGGAGAAAGAGGGAAGGGGAGAAGAAAAGTAGCTCAGTGCTTCAGCCTTAGCACATCAAAGCATCATTGAGAATCGAATACACTCCCAGAATTACGGCTGGCCAGAAAAACAAGTACGGAACGAAGTAGATTATATAGGCATCATTATTTTTAAAAGTAATGAGCTTCAATTTGGTCATAATAATAAATCCAGCAAATCCACTTAAACCTATTTCCGATTCTGAGCCTGGCTCCACCGTGGTGTTGGGTCCGCCAGGATCACCCTCTACTTGGATCGATTTGATTATCTGGTATGAGATTAGCCACTTCTTTTGATTTCTGCTGATGCTCAAACGGCACAAGCCGCCTTCGACTTGAGTTTTTTTCCCTGTGCGCTTTTCGGCAAACCCTTGCAAGCGCCAACCGTTGCCTTGGCCTCCGGTTTTGAGGATTTCATTAGTAATTAGAGCCTTGCTGTTTTTGAGAGAACTCCAATGCCAGAACCGGAAGAAAAACCAGCCCAGCATGCCCCATGCGAACAAGGCCAGTACCCAAGGCTTCGAAAACCCAATATTCACTAGGCTAATCGTCACCGTGTCCGCGTTCATATATCCTCCGGCCGTGAAGTAGAGAATGAACGCCAGCGAAGTCATTATCAGATTCCGCCGCTCCGAGCCGGTCACTTCGATATCCATACCTCAACACCGCTAACCAGCAGCCCCTAAATCCGCAATCCCAAAAACCCCAGTCGCGGCGTAGCTCCGCGAAGCCGGATCCCATCCACTCTCCATCTGCCTCCCATCTGTGGGCCCTAAAAACCCATAACCGAATACCCATAACCCCGAAGAACCCCATTTTCTATCTCCCGGCGTTGACGCCGGGAGATGAGCAAATGGCACTCACCAAAGACGGAGACATCATCGCGGGCGGATTCACCATCACGCTCGACACCGCAGCGATCACCCTGACCGTTAACACCGGCAACATCACCCGGCCCGGCAACACAGTCGTCCGCACAGACGTCAACGACGAGCCCGCCGCCGCCGCCCACTGGAAAGGCTACGCCACCGGCACCCTCCAGATCGAAACCAAGATCGTAGCCGAGCAAGCCGACTTCACCCACGACACCTTCACCACCGTCGAGATCGAAGGCGCCTCCCAAAAATACATCATCACCGGAGGCGGAGTCTCCCGAGGCAAAGGCTCCACACTCTCAGTCGGAGACCTCCAGATAGCCCACTTCCTGAACTAGTAATGTGGCAAACATCCGAGAAGACCCCGGAGTCGCCGCAGCGATCGCCCAAGAGCGCGAGCTAAGGCAAGAAGCCTGGCTCGGCGCAGAAGAAGACATAGTAGGCATCCCCGTAGCGCCGCTCACCCCGCGCAAGGTGTTCATGCTCGGCCTAGCCGGCAACTACTACCTCGCCGACAGCAAAACCGAAGTCGGAATCTACGACCAAGGCCTCTTTCTCTGGGTAGTTTCCCAGCGCTTCCAGCCCGGCGCCATCCGCGCCCGCGACCGCTTCTTCAAGTGCCTCAAAAAGAAAGACGTAGTCCAGACCCATCGCGAGATCCATGCATACCTGGAACGTTCATTCTTCGACGCCCCTACAGACAGCGGATCAAGCGGCGCCGCGCCCATGGCCGACTGGATAGCCCTCATCATCCACGAGATGGCCCACGCCTACGGCTGGAGCATCGACACCGCCCTAGACACCCCCTTCCGCCAGCTCCTCCAGCTCCGGCGCTGTATCCAATTAACTACAGACCCCGAAGCCCGAGCCCGCCTAGGCAACCGCCTAAGCGACCACGCCAAAGCCGAATTCTACGACCGACTCAACACCCCGGCGCCGCCAATTCCTAATTCATAATTCCTAATTCTTAATTTCTAAAAATGGCTAGCATCATCGCCAAATTCCTAGGCGACGGCAAAGATTTCAACAAAACCGTCGCCGGCGTCCAAGGCAAAATGAACGGCCTGAAGAAAGTCTTCGGCGCGTTTAGCGCTCTGTTGGGAGTAGGCGCCATAGTCCGCTTTACCAATGAAATGCTGGAGATGGCGGACCGTCTGGACAAGACCGCTAAGAAACTGGGAGTAACCACGGACTTTCTTCAGGAATGGAACTTCATGGCGGGACGGGCTGGGGTTGCGGCCACTACCGCAGAAATGGCGCTCCAAAGATTTACAAGAAGAGTGGGGGACGCTCAAAAAGGCTTTGGGGAATTCCTGCCGGTCGCGCGAGAGTATAACATTCAGTTATTCGACTCGGAAGGCGCCGCGAGAAACGCTGAAGAAGTTTTTCTCGATTTAGCCGATGCCGTTCAAGGTATGTCAAGTGCGGGCGAAAAAGTATCGGTTACCTTTAAAGCCATGGATTCCGAAGGTGTTGGAATGAAGAATACGCTAGACTTGGGAAGCGAGGGGATTAAACGAATGAGAGAGGAAGCCCACTCCCTAAATAATGTTATGTCAGATGAGGCCATAGAAAGGCTCTCTAAGTATAGCGATGGCGTATCTGATATACAAGGAGCGTCTAAAGTGGCTGGCGGGGAACTATTGTCCATTATAGGCGGCGGCGTTGAAGATCTTGGGGCGTTTTATTTAGATCAATTAAAAAAGTTTGATAGTAAAGTTTCTGAGCTCAATTCTGCTTTAGAGGAATTAGTTGGCATTGCCCCTTCCGATGAAGACCGCGCAGCCTCTATGCTCGCCGCCGCGGATATGCTTCTCGAGAAGAAGAAAGAACAGGTGGATGTCGTTAAAAAACTCACTGATCAGGAAATAGCTCAGGCCAACGAAGAAAGATTGATTTTGGAGACCAACGAAAAAATCAAAGACATCCTCATGCAATCGGCTGACACGCTGGTAGACAAGATCTTACCCGCAAAAGAAAAGCTCGAAAAGTTGGAACGCCAGATCGCCGAGCAGGCAGAAATAGCCGCCGATGAAGGCAAGACATCGGAAGATAGGCTCGCCGCCACCAAACGCATTGCCGACCTCCATAGTCAAATTCTCGCAACGAATATAGATCTAGATAAAATCAACCTAGCCGAGAAGGCTAAAAAGGAAGTGGCCCTGAAAAAAGAGCTCGCCGCCGCCTTCGACGATATCGACCAGAAAAGCGAAGACCTCGCCGACAAAGAAGCCAAACGCACCGCCGAACTCGAAAAGCAGAAAACCGCTCTCGAAGGCCAGCAAACCTCGCTGCTCGAGCAGCTCGGCACCCTCCAAAAGCAGTCCGCCGACTTCGTGAGAGTAGGGCAGTTTCGGTCTTCTTTCCAAGACATCGCGAGCGGCCGTATTGGCGGTTCTCTAGCCCAACGAGATTTAGAACATGTTGAACGAAAACAACAACAAGCGCAACAAGCTCTGTTCAGGTTTGGCGAGGATTCGGATCAATTCAGAAGTGCAAGTAAATTCGCCCTTAAGGCACAAGATTCTTTCGAAAAAAACACTGGCGTAAAATTTCAAGACGACAACCCCTTCAAGGAAGCCCTAGAAAAGACAGAAAAAGCTGTAGAAAGCATGGATAAGAAATTCGATGCCCTCTAATTAACACTTCATCCCCATCCCTCTTAATCCGTGCCATCCGTGGCCAAAAAAAACAATCTTAGAATCTTTAAATCTTCCCATCTTTTAATCCAATGAAACTCGACGGAGACTTCACAACCATCGCCACCACCGGCCCGCCCGAGATCGAGTATCCACTAAAGGATCACCTCGAGCACTTCACCGTGGAGCAAACGATGCTAGTTCTTCCCGCCAGCTACACCGGTACGCCTCTCGACACCGCCCACGCCGACTACCCAAGCGCCTACTGCGTATCCGACACCACAGACAACACCAAAGGCCCCCTCCTCGAGATCACCCGCAAATGGGCTACCGTGCCCGCCGAGACAAACATCAGCGACAGCCGCCCCGTCACATTCCCCGCCTTCGGCACCGCCACCACCTCCGCGCAATACACCCTTATCGAAGAGCCCGGCGTCGCGTATCAAAGATTCAACGACTACCAGCCCCGCTCATCCAGCCTTACGCTCACCGTGCCCGTCCGCCGCCACATCCGCTACGTCCTGCCCGGCGTCTCCGGAGAAGGCAGCCTAGAAGAGCTGCCCATCGTCCCCCGATTCCGCATAGCCAACTCCACCGGCCAGACTCTAGCCACCCTAGAGACCGCCGGAGCCGACCCCGACGCCGCCAAATACAAAAACTGGATAGCCGCCGGCGTAGAGATCGTAGTCCAAGCCACCACAATCACCCCCTACCTAGGCAACATCTGGCGCGCCGAAACCATATACGCCAAAGCCCGATAGACGAGAGAAGCTGATTAACGGTTGGCGATTAGCCATTAGGACCCAACCGCCAAAAGCCAACCGCCAAAAACCCATAACCTAAAACCCATCACCCTCCCATTCCCTTAGCTTTCCAAAACGATGACGGCGACTTCAAAGTCAAGCGCGTCGAGCAGACCCCCAGCGCCGAAGTGCCTGGGGCCGAGGCCCCCATATTCTCCCGCACAGTCAAGGCCAACGAAATAATAGACCTCCTCAACGAGAACGTCTACTATATCAACGTCACACTACTAGACGAATCCGAGACAGAGACCACCGTCCGACTCCTCGCCCTGGACGACAACGATGAAACGCTCGAAGGCGGCGGGGGAGGGGGCGGCGGGGGCG